>JBGVIJ010000055.1:0-21012 GCA_045123075.1 Phascolarctobacterium sp.
TTTTATTGATGGATTCCTTTGGTATTGGTTATGCTCACGACGCAAAAGTTTATGGTGACGAGGGAGCGGATACCTTAGGTCATATCTGTCAATGGTTTAAAGAAAATAGTGAGCGTCCGTTATACTTGCCTAATCTGGCAAAGCTTGGTTTACAATCGGCGGCAGAACTTAGTCGCGGGGAGAAGCTTCCTGCTGATTTAGGTGCAGCTTACGAGCGTGGGGCATATACCTACGCAGAAGAAGTTAGCAAAGGTAAGGACACTTTAAGCGGACATTGGGAGATTGCAGGCGTTCCTGTAGATTTCGATTGGGGATATTTTCCTGAAGTGCCCAAATGCTTTCCGCAAGAATTGGTGGACGCCTTAATTAAAGAAGGAAATTTGCCCGGTGTTCTGGGCGAACGTCACGCTTCCGGTACTCAAATCATCGAAGAATTAGGTGAGGAGCACGTGCGTACCTGCAAGCCAATCATTTATACTTCTGCTGATAGCGTACTGCAAATTGCTGCTCACGAAGAATCTTTCGGTTTGGAACGCTTGTATGAACTTTGCAAGCTTGCTTTCAAGCTGGTGCAACCTTATAAAATTGCGCGCGTTATTGCCCGTCCCTTTGTTGGTACTTGTGCGGAAGATTTTACTCGCACTACTAATCGTCACGATTACGCAGTGCCTGCTCCTAAGGAAACATTGCTTGATAAAATCGTAGAATGTGGTGGCAACGTGTACGCTGTTGGCAAAATTGCCGACATCTTCGCACATAGAGGCATAACTAAGCATTATGCAGCAGGTGGTCTTGATAATATTATCGAGGGTACTAAACAAGCAGTGCTTGATGCGCCTGATAACACTTTGGTTTTTGCCAATTTTGTAGATTTTGATTCTTCCTTCGGTCACAGAAGAGATGTTGAAGGTTATGGCAAAGCATTGGAGGCTTTTGATGCTCGCCTGCCGGAAATCTTGGCTAACGTGAAAGACGGTGATTTAGTTTTAATCACTGCTGATCACGGTAACGACCCTACTTGGGAAGGAACTGATCACACTCGTGAAAAAATACCCGTACTGTTCTTTGGCAGTGATGTTCAAAATAAAGAACTTACACCGATGAAAACTTTTGCTGACATCGGACAAACCATTGCAAGCTTTATGAATATTGAGCCTACTGAAACTGGTACGAAAGCAGATTTGTTCTAAATATATTATAGGAGGTGCTTCCATGAAAAAGTTATTTGCTGTATTAACCTTGCTGTTGGTGATGATTTTTGGGATTGGTGCACCGCAAACTGCACAAGCTGCCTTTGATGAAAAGCCTGTAGGCTTTGTTGTTATTGATAAAAGTGGTAACTTGGATGCTCCAACTTATAAAGAATGGCGTACTGTTACTAAATGGGCGTATCGCTTTCCTAACTATAAGATTGTAGAAAACGGCTTGCCTCAAGAAGTTGTAGGTAGCGTTTTAAGTAAAAAGGTTAAAGTTGATAACGCTTTGCTGAAAGCTTTGGCAGATGAAAGTAAAGTAGATGTGCTCGTAATTGTTAAAGTTTACGATATGAACGATACTATTGTGAGCGGCTTTAGTTCTCGCGAAGATGATGGACCTTTCGTTTTAGTAGAGCTTTCTGCTGATATGTACGTTTATAAAAAAGACGGCGACAAACTTTTAAAGAAACGTTTCCGTGAGCGCGAAATAAAAGATATGGGCAATTACGACCGTCCGCAAGAAACTATTAAGTGGGCTTTGGCTAACCTTGTTAACAAAATGGAAGGCAGACCTAAAATTTAATAGAAGAAAAAACAAAGGGTTCTCTCAATTTTGAGAGAACCCTTTTAATATTTAATGGAAGCTTTGCTTAAAACTCAATTACATCACCGGTAGCGATGTAGTTCAGTTTGGGCATTTGCGCTTTCAGATAATCGTATTGTTCAGTACCGGTGCAGTGGCAAGTATAGTAGGTTGCACCGTATTCGTTAAGGATGGCAGCGGATTTGTCCAAGGTTTCTGCGTCTTCGCCTTCAGTAGTAAGACGGAAGAAGTGGAAGCCACCGATGAGGATGTTAGGTTTTAACCATTCCATAATGTTGAGGATGCCTTTGTGAGAGCAACCACTGATAACGATGCGTTTACTATTTTCTTCAATAATAAGATATTGTTCGTGGAGGAAATCATCAGGGATGAATTCGCCATCTACTAATTTGTTCAGACCGTAGGGGTCAGCAAAGTATTTTGCTTCACGGTCGTTGCAGTTAAGCAGGGTAATGTTTTCGGAAAGTTTGATAGGTTCGCTGGTCAGAACGAAGCGGGGATTACCTTCCAAACCTTCGGGGATGCTTACGTTAAAATCAGTACCGGAGTAATATTGGTTGAACCCTTTATTGCTAATGTAAATGGGAGCGTGGTTGTTAATTTCGATAAACTTTGCCAAGCCGCCACCATGGTCGTAGTGACCGTGGCTGATTGCAGCAAAGTCTACTGCTTTTAAATCAACACCCATTTTTTCTGCGTTGTCTGCAAATTTTTCAGAAGCACCGGTATCAAATAAAATCTTTTTGCCATCAGCTTCAATATAAAGGCTTAAACCATGTTCGCAAGCCAAACATTCATCGTGAGAAATGTTCTCCATCAAAGCATATATCTTCATAAAATCACGCTCCTTTTCGTATAGAAAAATTCTATAATATTTTAGAATTTATCGCAAGTTTTTAAGCGAATGCTTCTGTAAAAAACTGCTTGAAATTTTATATTTTTTAGTTTGTAAAATGCTTGAAAAACTGCGTCGAAAGGTGTATATTAACTAAGTTAAAAGTGATAATTTTATGAACAATATTTTTTTAATAAAAGGTGATGCTGATGGAAATGTTTTTAGCCGCCGTGCTGTGTTACAGCGTAGGCATTTTAACTGTCTTTGCGCCCCATCATATGCAGATGATGGCACACTATGTTGCAAATTTGGCTGCTGTTATGGGCAGTGGTTTGGTCTTCTTTAATGCTTGGTCAATTTTGGCAAGTGACACGCCAGTCCGAGCCTTAAGATGGGGGAATTATGTTATGACCTGTGATGGTTGGAGTGCTGCCTTTTTAATGCTTACCGGTCTTGCAGGTATCATCGCCAGCATTTACGCTCTTGGTTATGCTGAAAGCTATGAAGGCAAGCGTTTACGTATTCTCAATGGCCTCTGGAATATGTTTATCTGTTCCATGGTGCTTGTACTTTTGGCAGGCGATGCTTTGAGCTTCTTGTTGTTCTGGGAAATTATGGCTGTTGCTTCCTTCTTGCTGGTAAATCACGAAGCAGAAAAGCGTACTACTTGGAATGCTGCTTACCAATATTTGGTAATGACTTCCATCGGTACTGCAGCAATTATGATTGCTTTCTTCTTGACTACTACTCACAGTGAAGGCTTTAGCTTTGCACAAATGGCAAATAACACTTTGGCAGGCGGTATGCTGCACGCAACTTTTGCTGCTGCGTTCATTGGTTTTGCTTTGAAAGCAGGCCTTGTGCCTTTGCACGTTTGGTTGCCCAACGCTCATCCTGCTGCGCCCAGTCACGTATCCGCACTGATGAGCGGTGTTATGCTTAAAATTGCTCTTTACGGCTTTGGTCGTTTTATGTTTAACTTCTTGCCGGAATGGAATTACTGGTGGGCAGTTATCGTTATGGTTATTGGTTTGGTTTCTGCATTCTTGGGCGTTTTGTATGCTCAAATGGAAGTGGATATCAAACGTATCTTGGCATATTCTTCCGTTGAAAACATGGGCATTATCTTTGCTGCCTTTGGTTGCGGTATGCTCCTTAAAGTTGTTACTGATTCCAGCTGGTGCCAAATCGGTTTCCTTGCTGCGCTCTTGCACGCTTTCAACCATTCTATTATGAAAGTGTTGATGTTTATGAGTGCTGGTAGCATTATGCATGGTACCGGTAGCAAAAACTTGGAACTTTTTGGTGGTTTGGCTCGTAAAATGCCTTACACTGCTATCTTCACCTTTATTGGTGCTATGGGGCTTTCCGCGTTACCTTTAACCAACGGTTTTGTAGGCGAGTGGATGGTACTGCAAAGCTTTATCACTCTTGGCCATAATGGTTTAACTCAAGATGTACGCATCTGGACTGCCTTGGGGTTTGTGCTCATGGGCTTGACCGGTGCTCTTGCTTTGGGTTGCTTTGTTCGTTACTTTGGCATTACCTTCCTTGGTGCTGCTCGTAGCAAACTTGTTGAACACGCTCACGAAAGCGATACCTTTATGTTGGCAGCAATGGGTGTAAGCAGTGCTTTAGTATTATTGGTAGGTATTTTCCCTGCATATGTAATTGAACTGCTGTGCCGTGCAATTGGTATGAGCGATTATATGGTGCTTGGCGTAGGCGGCCGTATGATTTGGAGCGGTAGTGGTACTTTTGTAACCTTTAACCCGATGCTTCTTGCTGTGGCTTTAGGTATCATTGGCGTTGTAATTTTGGTGTTTGTTGTACGCAAAGGTGTATGCATTGAAAAAGATGTTGTTTGGAACTGTGGTACTTATCCTACTGCGCGTCAACAATATTCTGCAACCGGTTTCTCCAAACCGGTACGTCGTGCCTTTGACTACTTGCTCAAACCTAAGCGTGAACGTACTTATACTCAAAACGACCATTCCTATTTTGGTCGCAAGCTTTTCTACAAGCTGGAAATTCCTGATATGATTACTGAAAAATTGTATCAACCGTTTAATAAATATTTTGTTAGTGTGTCTGCGTTCCTCCGTCGTTTGCAACAAGGCAGCGTAAGGCTTTATGTAAGTTATGTTATGGTAGCAATGGTATTAGTTCTGGTTTGGGGGGCGATTTATAAATGATGAATGAAATGCTCATGAATTTATTATATTGCCTTGGTCAGGCTGTACTTTTCTTGCTGGTTGCTCCTCTTGTAAGCGGTATTGTGAAAAAGCTGAAAGCTTTCATGCAAAATCGTGTGGGCAGCAGTATTTTCCAAGAATACTTTGATATTTACAAATGGTGGCGCAAACCTACTATGCTTACTCCGCACACCAGCATAGTGTTCATTGCTGCACCTTGCGTGTACTTTATCACTACTTTGGCGGCGGCAAGTATGTTGCCTAATTTCTTTGGTGGCAAAGTAAATTTTGGTGATGTTTTTGTTTTTGTTTACCTCTTTGCTTTAGGTCGCTTCTTCATGGCAGTATCTTCCATGGATGCGGCAACTGCTTTTGGCGGTATGGGTGGTAGCCGTGAAGTTTACATTGCAGCTTTCGTTGAACCGGTAATCATGCTTGGTATTTTGTCCAATACTTTGCACACCGGTAGTACTTCTTTGAGTGGCATGACCTTGAACCCTAATGAAGTAAACTTAACTGTAGCAGGCGTGCTCACCGGCATTGCTTTTTTCCTGGTGATGCTTGCAGAAAATGCACGCATCCCCGTAGATAACCCTGATACCCATTTGGAATTGACCATGGTTCACGAATGTATGACTTTGGAATATTCCGGCAGACTTTTGAGTCTGATTCATTGGGCAAGTCAATTGAAACTGTTGGTTTTTCTGTTAATCTTCTCCTTGCTGTACTTCCCCTTGGAATTGCCTTTGGCACTTAAAGTGCTTATTGGCGCAGCTGGCGTTAGTGTGATGGAAACCTTGAATAACAAAATGCGTTTGTTCAAAGTACGCATTTATTTGGCAGCTGCAGGCATTATGATGTTCTTGGCAGTTGTAGCACGTTAAGGAGGTAAGCTGTGGAGTATATAGTAGTAGCGCTCATGTTTGTAGTGTTCCTGCAAACTCGCATTATGGATTTGCGTCGCGCAGTTTATTGTCTTGGTGTGCAATCTGCAATTATTGCGGCTGCTTGTCTTGTTATTGGTATGAGCCATGGTGGCGGTTTGCATGCTTTTTTGCCCGGTGTTCTTACCATTGCGGTTAAGGTAATCTTTATTCCTTACGCTATTTTAAAAGTTGTGCGTAATTTGCAGGATGAAACTGAAATTGTTAGCGATATTAATGTTAACTATTCTACTGCGGTAGCGGCTTGTGCCTTGGGCTTAAGCTATATGGTTTTTGATAGCCTGCTGCCTCATTTTGAAGGTCGCGATATTTTAGCGTCCTCTTTGTTTATGATTATGACAGGCTTAATTCTTATCGTAATGCGCAGTCGTGCCATTATGCAAATGATTGGCCTGATTACCTTGGAAAACGGTATCTATCTTTTTGGCCTTGTTATGACCGAAGGTTTGCCCATCATCATCGAATTGGGCGTTTTCCTTGATGTGTTGATTGCAGTTGTAATTTTGGTAATTTTGACCAGCCGCTTGCGTGTGTCCTTCAAAACTACCGATACCAACCAACTGACCAAATTGAAGGGGTGAGAGTATGCTGAATTTAATTATTGCGCTTTTAGTTCTTCCCCCTCTGTGTGCCGTTGCGGTATTGAAAGGTAATTTTGATAACAACCAATTACACTGGCTCCATCGTATGACTGCAACCGGTGTTGGCCTTTGCGTAGCAGGTATTCTTTACTCTTTGAATCCTGCTGTTCCTTTTAACAGTGAGTATTTCTACATCGACGCTTTAAGTGCGTGGATGCTGATGATTATTACCACTTTGTACTTGGCTGCAAGCTGGACTGCTCGTTCCTATCTTACCCGCGAAGAAATTTGTGGTATTTTGAAAGGTGAACGTTTGCAAACCGGACGTTATTTCGCTTTAATGCAACTTTTTGTTTGGACCATGTTTATCGTACTTCTGGTAAAGAACTTGGGCTTGATGTGGGTAGCAATCGAAGCAACTACTTTGATTTCTGCGCTCTTGATTTCCTTTAAATTTACCCGTGCTGCTTTGGAAGCTACTTGGAAGTACGTTATGGTTTGCACCGTAGGTATCTGCTTGGCGCTCTTAGGTACTTTGATTTTGTACTATGCACAAATTAGTGCGTTGGGCAGTGAAAAAGCACTTAGTTGGCTTTACTTGCACCAACACGCAATAATTCTTGATCCTGCGCTTACCAAATTAGCGTTGATGTTCATTTTGATTGGTTATGGAACTAAAATTGGTATGGCGCCTATGCACACCTGGTTGCCTGATGCTTATGCGGAAGCTCCGTCTCTTACTAGTGGTATGCTTTCCGGTGCGTTGTGTACTTGTGCGTTATACGTTATGATGCGTAACCTTGTTATCCTGCTTCCTACTGCAGGTGCAGAAATGATGGGTAGCATGGTGCTTTTCTTTGCTATCTTGACCGTTGCCATTGCTGTTCCTTTCGTTGTTGTTCAACGTGACGTAAAACGTATTTTGGCATATTCCTCTATGGAAAACATCGGTATTATGATGGCTGGTGTGGGCGTTTTCACCGCTTTCTCCTTGAAAGCAGTACTGCTTCACATGTATAGCCATGCTATGATTAAATTTGTATTGTTCTATATCGCAGGTACCATCATTCAAGAATATCAAACTCGTAATATGATGCGTATTCACGGTATGATGGGCGATGTTCCTCATACTGCTACTTTCTGGCTGGCAGGTATGCTTGGTATTTTGGGATTGCCTCCCATGGGCTTGTTCTTCAGCAAGTTCTACATTTTGACAGATATGTTCCGTCAAGGTCATTGGGTAGCTGGTGGCTTGTTAATTTTGCTTTTGACCGGTGTGCTCATTGGTATTTTGTACCATGGTATGCGTATGCTGTGCGATATTCCTAAACGTAACCCGTTGGGGGATCTGCTTGGTAAAATTGATGTGCCTGTATTGGCAACCTTGCTGATTTTGACTTGCATTGTTGGTGCAGGCTTTGAAAGAATCACTTGGATTAATAAACTTTTAGATAATGCTGTAAAGGTAATAGGAGGCTAATATGGTGATGCATGTAAAACCTGAAAATTTACGTGGCGCTGCTAATATTTGCAGTGACGGTGGCAAGCATCCTTTAGCAGCTATGTTCGGTGCAGATGAAACCCAACGTGGGGGCGGTCTTGCTATCTATTGCCTGTTTTATAATAAAGAAAAACGTACCATGGATACTGTTAAGGCAGAATTTCCTGTTGATGGCAGTTTAAGTTATCCTTGCCTGACTAATATTCTTCCTGCGGCTGCTTGGTACGAACGCGAACTGCACGACATGTTTGGTTTTGTTCCCGAAGACCATCCTGATTTACGTCCTTTGGTACTTCACGAAAGCTTCCCCGATGGTTTTCATCCTTTGCTTAAACGTTTCAACCCGAACTTCCAAGTACGCGGTAAACGCGAATACGAAATGATTGCTGCTAATGGTGAAGGTCTTTTTGAAGTTCCTGTAGGTCCTATCCACGCAGGTATCATTGAACCTGGTCACTTCCGTTTTAGTCAAGCTGGCGAATCTATGCTTCAACTGGATGCGAAGCTGTTCTTTACCCATCGTGGTATTGAAAAAGCTGTGGAAGGTAAAACTCCCATAGAAGCGTTGCACATTGTAGAACGCATTTGCGGTGCTTGTACAGTGGCTAATACTTTGAGTTTCTGCCAAGCGGTAGAAAAACTTTCTAATGTGGAAGTTCCTCGTCGTGCGTGGCTTATCCGTACTTTGGCGGCGGAACTGGAACGCTTATACAATCACGTAGGCGATACCGGTAACGTATGTGCCGGTGTAGGCTTCTCTCCTGTAATTAGCATGGGTTCCCGTTTGAAAGAACATTTAATGCAATTATGTGAAGTGTTGGCTGGCAATCGTTTCCTGCGCGGTTTGATTGTTCCCGGCGGCGTTAAATATGATGTTGATGACCACATTTTAGAAGAAATTGAAGAAGAGTTGCGTCTGATTGAAAGAGAATATGCTACCATTGAACATATCATGTGGGAGCAAAATAACTTTATCAATCGTGTACGCACTACTGGTATTATAAAGGAACGTACTGCCTTTGACCTCGCCATGGTTGGCGTAGGTGCTCGCGCTAGCGGTGTAGCTCGCGACAGCCGTAAGGATATGGGCTTTGGGCTTTACGATGAATTTGATTTTAACGTAGTAACCGAAACTTCCGGTGACGTTGAAGCTCGTATTAAAGTACGTATTGGTGAAGTAGCAGAAAGCTTGAAAATCATTCGTCAGGTAATCGGTTTCTTGCGTTATGACCTTAGCACAGAATTGTGTGTAGATTTAGGTGAACTTCGCACTTTGGAAGGTAGCTGGGGCATTAGCGAATCTGCTCGCGGTGATAATTTACATTGGTTAATGCTGGACGAAGCAGGTCGCATTGACAGACTCTTTGTGCGCAGTGCATCTTATCCCAACTGGCCTGCGTTGACAGTGGCAGTACAAGGTGATATCATTCCTGACTTCCCGCTGATTAACAAAAGCTTTGAATTATGTTATGCTTGCCTTGACCGATAGGGGGAACTATTGTGTTAAAGATGATTGAAGCCATTTTGGCAAAAAAAATAGTAACTGAAAGTGTTAAAACTACCGGCGACAGACGTATGCGTGGTCAATTAAAGAACATGCACGGAAAAGATTATACCTGTTGCGGTGCTTGTGTTAACGCTTGTCCTGTTAAGGCAATTTCCTTGGTTGATGGTGTTCCTGTAATTGACTATAAAAAATGTATCTTCTGTGGTAAGTGTGTAGAAGTGTGTGCTGAAAGAGTATTGCAACACAGCAATAAAGAAGTACTTGCAGAAATCTTGATTGAAGCACAAACCGAAGTTAAAGAAATTGTTACCGCTAAACTTGGTCGCTCCTTGCACGTACGCCACGTGGACGCTGGTAGCTGTAACGCTTGTGATTTTGAAATGTGTGCCTTGAGTAATCCCATTTACGATTTGCATCGTTATGGTATTGCCTTTGTGGCTTCTCCTCGCCATGCGGATATGATTATGGTAACCGGCGTAGTAACTCGTAACTTGGAGCAAGCTTTACGAATGACTTATGAAGCAATGCCTGAACCTCGTCTTGTAATGGCTTGCGGTGCTTGCGCTGCAGGCGGCGAAACTTACGGTAGCACTTATGCAATTGTGGGTAAGGTTGCAGACGTTGTACCTGTGGATATTGCTGTTCCCGGTTGTCCGCCGAGACCGAGTGCTATGATTGTAGCGCTTTGTGCAGCGGCAGATTTACTTAAGGAGAAAATGTAATGATTACATATAGAGCTGCAAAGTTTAGTGATGTAGAGAACATCCACAAACTTTTAAATGATTATGCGAAAGCAGGCTTGATGCTTCCGCGCTCTCGTAATGCAATCTATGAGAACCTGCGTGATTATATCGTAGCTGTACAAGGCAGTCATTTAGTTGGTTGTGGTGCTTTGCATTTTGTTTGGGATCGTTTGGCTGAGATTCGTTCTCTTGCTGTTGACCCTGAATTAAAATGTACCGGTATTGGCAGAAACATTGTAGAGTTGTTGGAAAAAGAGGGGATTGAACGTGGTGTAAAAATGTTCTTTACCTTAACTTACCAACCTGGCTTCTTTGCTAAATGTAATTACATCGAAACTGCTAAAGAAAAACTTCCGCAAAAAGTTTGGAAGGAATGTGTATATTGTCCGCAATATCCGTACTGCAGTGAAATTGCATTCGTAAAGACTACTGTAGACTACCAACCTGGTGATATTTTATTTTAAAATATTTTACAAAAGTACTTGCATTTAATTTTAAGATGTGGTATCATCTATAAATGTCAGGCGACTGATAAAAATGGCCCGGTGGTTCAGTTGGTTAGAATGCCGCCCTGTCACGGCGGAGGTCGAGGGTTCGAGTCCCTTCCGGGTCGCCATTTTTTATGCGGGAATAGCTCAGTGGTAGAGCACCTCCTTGCCAAGGAGGGGGTCGCGAGTTCGAGCCTCGTTTCCCGCTCCACAGGGGTATAGCTCAACTGGTAGAGTAGCGGTCTCCAAAACCGTTGGTTGTGGGTTCGATTCCTACTGCCCCTGCCAAGAGATTTTAACGACGTAGACGAAAGTCTACGTCTTTTTTAATTCTACAATGGTTATAAAAAAATATGGCGTAGTCCGATAGGACTACGCCTTTTGTTCGTCTAAGTTTTTATTTTTTATAAGCCGCTGCTGCTAAGATATCCATTTTAGCATATTCTTTGGGAACTCTGCCCATGTCGAATTTTGCAGCAACTTTTTCGTTAGCAGGAACGCCTACTGCAAAGAGGCTTCTTGCGTAGATAACTTCGCCAGCTTCATCGTAGTAAACTACTTGAGCGGTGCAGTTCAAATCTTTGCCAGTACTGTTGGTGATGGCAGCAACTTCTTTTTTATAATCCAGGTCATAAACTACGCCGGATTTGTTGTCTTCACCAATACCGGGAACCAGTACGTCAAATTTAGAGCGTTCTTGTTTAACGAGGGTGTATTTAATTTTTTCGGTTTCTTTCTTGGTGGGGTTCATGGGAACGTAAACGCTTTGTTTAGCACCAAGAGCGGTTATGGTATTGTTTTCGATAGCTTCCAACCAGAAGTCTTCCTTGCCATAGCAATCTGCTTTAAAGGTTACTTGTACGGTGGAATCACCATTGTTGGAAACAAGCACGCCAAAATTATCAGAGGTAATTTTTAAGCCTAAGATTTTTGCGCTACGAGACCATTCTACCGGTTTCAGGGAGATGTTTTTGTCATCAAGACCGCAACCGCTTACCGCGCAGATTGCCAACAAAAATACAAAACTCATAATGATATTAATAATCTTTTTCATAAGCACTACTCCTTTCGGATTTTAAATTATTCCTATGAGAATTATAACATTTTTTTACAATAGCTTCAATTAAAGGATGTTATAAAATATTTATGACGTCATGTTGAAAAAAATCTTCAAGTAGTATACACTATATTTGAAATTACTAGAAAGGGTGTGAGCATCATAGCTTTAAGCAACAGGCAAAAACGTATTGCTGAGATTGTGCGCTTGGAAGGCCCTATCACCGGCGAGCATATTGCAGAGCGCTTAAACGTTACAAGAGCCGCTTTGCGTAGCGACTTAGCTATTTTAATTATGGGTGGTATCTTAGACGCACGCCCGAAGGTTGGTTACTACTACACAGGCAAAAATACTTTAGGTATGCTCATGGAAGAAATTTCCAATATCTGCGTAAAGGATTTGCAATCTGTACCTATTGCCATTGGTCAGGACAAAAGTGCCTATGAAGCAATAGTGACCATGTTTTTAGAAGATGTTGGTTCTGTTTTCATCTTGGATGAATCAGGGTTGTTATCCGGTGTAGTATCTCGTAAGGATTTGCTCAAGGCAGCAATCAATAACGCAGATTTGCACAATTTACCCGTAGTAATGGTTATGACTCCTTTGTCTAAAATTATTGTAGTTAATGAAGATGAGTCTGTAGCTTCTGCTGCGCGTAAGGTTATTGATAATGAAATTGATAGCTTGCCGGTAGTTCGTGCCGTTAATGTTGGCAAACGTAGCTACGAGGTAGTTGGTCGTATTACTAAAACTAATTTTACACGTCTGCTGGTAGATTTGGCAGAAGGTAAAGGAGGGCATTATAACAGTGAAAGCTAATCCGATTATTTATGCAGTTTCTGACTCTATCGGCGAAACTGCTGAATCCGTAGTAAAGGCTACCGTTAGCCAATTTATTGAAGAAAAATTTGACGTTACCCGTATTCCTTACGTAAAAGATAAAGCGCAAATTGATAAAATTATTGAAGAAGCAGCTCAACATAAAGCTGTTATTTGCCATACCATAGTTTCTCCTGAACTGCGTGACCATATTGCAGACAAAGCTTTGGCTATGGATGTACAAGTTGTTGACGTGCTTGGTCCTATGATTAAATCTGTAGAAAAGGTGACTGGTCTGTTGCCTAAAAACCAAGCTGGTTTGATTCACTCTCTTGACCACGAATACTTCAAACGCGTGGAAGCTGTAGAATTTGCAGTTAAGTACGACGATGGTAAGAACCCTATGGGCTTGCTGAAAGCTGACGTGGTAATCATTGGCGTATCCCGTACTTCTAAAACTCCGCTTTCCATGTACCTTGCACATAAACGTATTAAGGTTGCAAACGTTCCCTTGGTTCCAGAACTTGCTCCGCCTGAAGAATTGTTCAAGGTTCCTCCTCACAAAGTTGTTGGCCTTTTGATTGATCCTTTTAAGCTCAACGAAATTCGTTCTGAACGTTTGAAAACTATGGGGCTTTCCGATAGCGCTGTTTACGCAGATATGAAACGTATCGGCGAAGAGTTGGAATACGCAAAAGGTATTATGCGTCGTATTCATTGTCCCATCATTAACGTTTCCAACCGTGCGATTGAAGAAACCGCAGGAATTATTTTGGAATATGTTAAAAAGAACCAAGAAAAATACGGCGAATAATCATCAGTAAAAATTAAGGACTGTCCGGTTTTGGACAGTCCTGTTTTGTTTTGAATAAGAAGTTTTCGTGAAAAAAGAGGATTTTTGCACTAAATAGGGAATATAAAATAAGGTAAGAATTAGGCTAGGAGTGTTTTTATGAGCGTCGAAGTAAATGATTTTAAGGAGCAGGTCCGCAATCACGCAAATATTGTGGAAGTAGTCTCCGGTTATGTGGCGCTCAAGAAGAAGGGGCGTAAGCATTGGGGTTGTTGTCCTTTCCATGGAGAAAAAACACCTTCCTTTACCGTAGATGAAGAAAAAGGTTTCTTCTATTGCTTCGGATGCCATGAAACCGGTGACGTCTTCAAATTTATTATGAAGAGTGAAAACTGCGGGTTTATGGATGCCGTAAAGTTTCTTGCGAATAAGTATGGTATTCCCATTCCTGAACGCCAAAAGACTGCACAGGAGATTGCTCGTGAGCAAAAGGCAAAACAAGTTATTGCTACCAATGAACTGGCAGCTAAGTTTTATCAAGCTTGTTTGACGAAGACGCCTTACGGTAAAGCTGCTTTAGATTACTTGCACAACCGTGGCATTACGGATGAAATTATAGAAGACTTTTCCATAGGCTTTGCCATCAACAGCTTTAACGGGTTGATGAATGCTTTGAGAAAGCGCGGGTACAATGAAGAAATGCTAATGCAGGCAGGACTCGCGGTGCCCGGTAAAAATGGTGGAGCTTACGATAAATTTCGCGGTAGGGTGATGATTCCCATTAAAGACCCACGTGGAAGGATTGTAGGTTTTACAGGGCGCATCTTAGGTGATGGAATGCCCAAGTATATGAATACCGGTGAAACGGAATTCTTCATTAAAAGATATTTGCTATTTGGTTTAGATATTGCGGTTAATGAGATTCGCAAAACTCGTCAGGCAATAGTGGTTGAAGGGCATATGGACGCCATCAGTCTGCACGCTGCGGGGGTAAAAAATGCAGTTGCTTCCATGGGTACTGCCTTCGCTGCGGAACAGGCTAGACTTTTGAAGCGTATGGCGGACGAAGTTGTTTTTTGCTACGATAGTGACAATGCAGGGCGCAATGCTTCTGTGCGGGCGGTGAGTATCGCTCGTGCTGCAGGCTTAAAGGTGCGCGTTGCAGGGGTGCCTGATGGCAAGGATCCAGATGAATTTATTCGTCAACATGGGAAGGAAGCTTTCCTCGAAGTTATCAAGCAAGGGCTTGATGGCATAGATTATCAAGTTGAAGAAACTATTTTGCAAAATAATGTTACAAATTTAGCAGGAAAAGTGGAAGCTGTGTCGAAAATAATACCATTCCTGTTAGAATGTAAAAATGAAATTGAAGCTGCAGAGCATATTCGCAGGCTAGCGCAACGTCTTACTATTGACGAAGGGCTTATCACCGCAGAGTATCGCAAAGTGGCTAAAAAAAGTGGAGTTCAGGCGAGCAGCGTTGTGCAGCAGCCTACAGTGAAGTCCACATATACTGCTGAACAGCAGGCAGAAGAAATGCTTTTGGCTGTGCTTTTAGAACACCCAAGACTGGCGTTAGGATGCCAAGATGTTATTGATGAAGTGGGTTTTGTTCATGAAGCACGCAGAATGATTTTTGACTGCATCATTGCTAATGAAGATGAGCAAGCCGTAGAGGTTCATCAGCTGATGGAACTTTTAGGTGATGAAGCATCATCTATCTTAGCAGGCATACTGTCGAAGAATGTACCTGAAAAAGATTGTGAAAAAATCGTTGAGGACTGTCTGAGACAGATGAAAAAAGGCTTTTTGGAAAAAGAGTACGAAAAGCACCGTCTTTTAGCCGATGAATTTGAGCGCTCCGGTGATGAGCGTTTTATGAGTGAACTTATGGAAAGCCAAAGGATAAAGAATGAAATCAAAGAACTCTACTGATGCAAAAAAGAAGATGGAAGGAGGGGGCACCATGGAAAATAACGCAGGCACCTTTACTAGAGAGCAACTGGATGAGCTTATTAAAAAAGGTAAAGCCAATAATGGTGTTCTCACTTATCAAGAAGTTATCGACGCAACTAAAAGCTCTCCCGATATCACTCCTGAGGGTATCGAAGCTTTGTATGAGTATGTTGCTGCTAAGGGTATTGAAATAGTTGATGATACCGCTATTGGTGACGTTGATGTTGATGATGTTTTGCCCGTTGTTGACGATGTTGTAGAAGATAACGACGAAATTGAAGAAATCAACGAAGCTGAACTGGCAAATCTTTCCGTACCGGAAGGCATTAGCATTGATGACCCTGTACGTATGTATTTGAAAGAAATTGGTCGCGTACCTCTTTTGATTGGCGAGGACGAAATCAAACTTGCAAAACGTATGGATAAAGGTAAACAAGCTGACCGTTTGCTTCGTGGCAAGATGATTGCTTTGGAAGCACCTATTTTCAGTGGTACCGATGACACTGCGGCTCTGCTCGAAAAAATCTTCGGCTATTTGCAAGAAGAATGGAAAATGACAGATTCTCGTTCTGTGCATAAAGTTTTGAAGAAAATTCGTGACAGACATGAAGATGGCAATGCTTATTCTGTTGAAGAATATCTTGATTTGATTTTTGAATTTACCAGAGACGAACGCTTACATTTGCAACGTTTAATGCTTGATCAACGCTGCTACGTTGCTGACTGCGACAAGCTGATGATTGAACGTCCTACCAGCGATAAAGAAGTACATTCTTTGTATCCGCTGAACGCTTTGCTTGAAGAAGTTAAAGCTCGTTTGGCAGATGGTCGTGAGCAAGACTTTAACATTGCAGAAAAATATATGGACTTGCACGAAGACTATCAAAAACTTTTGAAAGCTGTAAAAGCTCAAGGTGATGATGCTAAGAAATGCTTGTCCGAAGCTAACTTGCGTTTGGTAGTTTCCATTGCAAAACGTTACGTTGGTCGCGGTATGTTGTTCCTTGATTTGATTCAAGAAGGCAACCTTGGTCTTATTAAAGCAGTAGAAAAATTTGACTACAATAAAGGTTTCAAATTTAGTACTTATGCTACTTGGTGGATTCGTCAAGCAATTACCCGTGCTATTGCGGATCAAGCTCGTACCATTCGTATTCCCGTGCATATGGTTGAAACCATCAATAAACTTATTAGAGTTTCCCGTCAATTGCTGCAAGAACTTGGTCGCGAACCGCAACCGGAAGAAATTGCACGTGAAATGGATACCACCGTTGAACGTGTACGTGAAATCATGAAAATTGCTCAAGAGCCTGTTTCTTTGGAAACTCCGATTGGTGAAGAAGAAGATTCTCATCTTGGCGATTTCATTGAAGACCACGATGCACCTGCTCCGGCAGACGCTGCTTCTTTCACTTTGCTCCGCGAACAATTGGATGAAGTTCTCGAAACTTTGACCTTGCGCGAAAAGAAAGTTTTGGAACTGCGCTTTGGTTTGGAAGATGGTCGTTCCCGTACTTTGGAAGAAGTTGGTCAACATTTTGGCGTAACTCGTGAACGTATTCGTCAAATTGAAGCGAAGGCTTTACGCAAACTGCGTCACCCGAGCCGTAGCAAACGCTTGAAAGACTTTTTAGAATAAGTATTGACAAGAAATTAAAAATATTGTAAAATCTATTTCGTTGGTGAAGTAATTTGGGCCTATAGCTCAGTGGTAGAGCCGCCGGCTCATAACCGGCTGGTCGTAGGTTCGAACCCTACTGGGCCCACCAACAAAATTAAATACCTATTTGGGGGCGTAGCTCAGCTGGGAGAGCACCTGCCTTGCAAGCAGGGGGTCAGCGGTTCGATTCCGCTCGTCTCCACCAAATCAACAACACGGACTTCCGAGTAATCGGAAGTCCTTTTAATTATACGTGTATACATTAGCTGTAAATGTTGTACACTAAATGTTTTTTTGATAAAATACTATTCGTGTATTAATTATTTTTTTGAGAGGTGTAGTAATGTTAGAATTTTTGAACACTGTTAATGGTTTGGTTTGGGGCGTACCTTTGTTGGTACTTTTGATGGGTACAGGCGTATTGCTTACCGTGCGTTTGGGATTGTTGCAAGTTGCCAAACTCCCGATGGCATTGAAACTCATCTTCGCCGCCAGAAACACCGGTAGCGGTGATATCAATAGTTTCCAAGCATTGTGCACTGCTCTGGCAGCTACTGTTGGTACCGGCAATATCGTAGGTGTTGCAACTGCGGTTAAGGCAGGTGGTCCTGGTGCACTCTTCTGGATGTGGCTGGCTGCTTTCTTTGGTATGGCAACCAAATACGCAGAAGGCGTACTTGCTGTAAAATATCGTGTAATGGACGAAAATGGTAACGCTTCCGGCGGCCCTATGTACTATATTGAAAACGGCTTGGGTAAAAAGTTTAAACCCTTGGCTGTAATGTTTGCTGTGTTTGGTGTAATGACTGCTGCTTTGGGCTCCGGTACTTTTACCCAAGTTAACGCAATTACTTCTATCGTAAATGTTTCTTTTGATGTTCCTGTTATTTATACTGCAGGCATCTTGACCGTTTTGGTTGCAGTTATCATCATCGGTGGCTTGCAATCCATTGCAAACGTTGCAAGTAAAATCGTACCGTTCATGGCAGTGTTGTACATCATCACCACTGTTTCCGTACTGTGCGTGTTCTCTGACCAAGTTATCCCTGCAATCAAACTTGTTATCGACAGCGCATTTAATGGTACTGCTGCAGCTGGTGGCTTCTTAGGTGCTACTGTAATGCTTGCTATGCGTAGCGGTATCGCTCGTGGTATTTATTCCAACGAAGCAGGTTTAGGTTCTGCTCCCATCGTAGCAGCTGCTGCTAAAACTAAATGGCCTGCAGAACAAGGTCTCGTTTCCATGACCGGTACTTTTATCGATACCATCATCATTTGTACTTTAACTGGTCTTTCCCTTATCGTAACCGGCGTATGGACTGGCGATGTTAACGGTGCTGCTTTGACCGAAGCTGCATTCAGTTCTGCGTTCCCCTTTGCTGCTAAATACTTGCTCACTTCCGGTTTGGTACTCTTTGCATTTACTACCATTATTGGTTGGAGCTACTATGGCGAACGCTGTATGGAATACCTTGTAGGCGTTAAAGGTATTATGCCGTATCGTTATGCTTACATCGCTCTCGTTGGTTGTGGTGCGTTCCTCAAATTGGAAACCATTTGGGTTATTGCGGATATCGTTAACGGTTTGATGGCGATCCCCAACTTAATTGCGCTTATCGGTTTGAGTGGTGTAGTAGTTGCTGAAACTAAACATTACTTTGAATACTGGGGCGAAGTTCGTAAAAGAAAAGCTCATATTAAAGAACTTAAAAACAAATAAGAAATTTGCAAGGACTTCCGAATTCGGAAGTCCTTTTTACATTTTATGTAAAGGTTTTTACAATGTGTTAACATTTTGCTTAGTGTGCAATGTATACATAACAAATGTTCACGAAAATGCTTGCAATATTTCGAAATGGTGCTATAATCAGGTACATAAGTAAATAACGAGTGGATGAAACGCATGGGAGAAGACATAAAGTCTGCCGAAGGAGTAAAACTTACAGGTGCTTGTTACAAGCGAAACCGTACGTGGACACAGCTCTGGAGAGTCCCTTAAATGGGCGCCGAAGGTGCACGGACGCAAGTCCTTATCTCTCAGGCCAATGGACAGAGTGATAACGATTGTGTGAAAGAGAGAGTTCATAATCGTTTTTACGCCGGAGTATTATTGTAAGTACTTTGGCTTTTTATTTACTTAGAATTGAGAGATCATTTTTATTAAAAAGGGGAGACTAAAAATGTTAGACACTTTGAACACTATTAATGGTTATGTATGGGGCTTACCGCTGATTATCCTGGTACTTGGTACCGGTATTCTGCTTACTGTAAGATTAGGTTTAATCCAAGTTCTCAAATTACCCATGGCACTGAAACTTATCTTCACTGCTGAAAGCGAAGGCGAAGGCGACGTTAACAGCTTTAAAGCTCTTTGTACTGCTCTTGCAGCAACCGTTGGTACTGGTAACATCGTAGGTGTTGCTACTGCTCTTAAAGCAGGTGGTCCTGGTGCATTGTTCTGGATGTGGCTCGCAGCATTCTTCGGTATGGCTACTAAATACGCAGAATGTATGTTGGCAGTAAAATTCCGTAAAGTTGACAAAAACGGCAACATCGCCGGCGGCCCGATGCACTACATCGAAATGGGCTTGGGTAGCAACTATAAATTCTTGGCAATCCTGTTTGCTATCTTTGGTGTCGGCAGTGCGTGCTTGGGCGTAGGTACATTCGCACAAATTAACTCCATCGTAGAAATTACCAATATTGCAGCTGGCATTCCTACTGGCTACACTGGTTTGGCACTTACCATCCTGGTTGCAGTTATCACCATTGGCGGTATTAAATCTATCGCAAACGTATCCGAAATGGTTGTTCCGACCATGGCAGGTATTTACTTCGTTTGCACCGTTGGCATTATCATTACTCACATCGACCAACTCCCGAACGCAATTGCAATGGTAATTGACGGCGCGTTCAATCCTACTGCAGCAGCAGGCGGCTTCTTGGGTTCCTCTGTAATGCTCGCTATGCGTAGCGGTATCGCACGCGGTATCTTCTCTAACGAATCTGGTTTAGGTTCTGCTCCGATCGTTGCAGCAGCAGCAAAAACCAAATGGGCTCCTGAACAAGGCCTCGTTTCCATGACTGGTACTTTCATCGATACCATCATCATTTGTACTTTGACTGGTTTGTCCTTGCTGGTAACTGGTGTTTGGTGTGGCGACCTGAACGGTGCTGCAATGACCTCTCAAGCATTTACTTCTACCTACTCTGACGTTGGTAGCATCCTGCTTATGATTGGTTTGTCCCTGTTCGCATTCACCACTATCCTTGGCTGGAACTACTACGGCGAACGTTGCGTAGAATACTTGGTTGGCGTAAAAGGCATTCTTCCGTATCGCGTAATCTTCATCGTGCTCGTAGCATGCGGTCCTTATCTCCAATTGGAAGAAATTTGGGTTCTGTCCGATATCTGCAATGGCTTGATGGCATTCCCGAACTTAGTTGCTCTGGTTCTTTTGAGTGGCGTAGTTGCTTCTGAAACTAAAGAATACTACAAACACCTGGAAGAAGAAAATAAATAAGAAATAATAATACCCCCTTTGAAGCGGTGTTTCGAGATCTCTCTCTCGAGCACCGCTTCATTTTTGTGTAAGCAATAAAGTGCTTTTATAAAAAAATGTGAAATTTATACTTGCTTTTTCTATATATTGTGGTAGAATGTTCTTCGTAAGTAAATATTGAGTGGATGAAGTATATGGGAGAAGACAGAAATGTCTACCGAAGGAGCGAAACTCTCAGGTGCTTTCGAAAGAGAGCGAGTACTGTATATGGACACAACTCTGGAGAGTCCCTTAAATGGGCGCCGAAGGTGCACGGGTTACGTACCCTTATCTCTCAGGCCAATGGACAGAGCAAGAACAATATGATGATACATTCATATCATAGGTATATCTATAGGTGTACCTATGCGAATGATTATACTAATTTGTTTTTACAGCCAGAGTATATTTTGATATGCTCTGGCTTTTCTATTTACTTACCTAACATGAGAGAAAAAATGTATAAAAAGAAAGAGGTAATGAAAAAATGTTAGACCTGCTCAATCAAATCGACTCCTTTGTTTGGGGCCCGCCGCTCCTGATTCTTCTCGTTGGTACCGGTATCTGGCTTACCATCCGTTTGAACCTTAT
>JBGVIJ010000056.1:0-22050 GCA_045123075.1 Phascolarctobacterium sp.
CGGTGTTATCGAATACTTGCGTTGCAACGGTATCACCACTGTAATTTGTGGCGGTCTCGCTACTGATTACTGCGTAAAAAATACTGTCTTACAATTACGTAACGCTGGCTTTGAAGTTATCCTTAACAAAGCTGCTTGCCGAGGTATCGCTCCCGAAACCATTGCTTCTGCCATGGAAGAAATGGAAGCTGCTGGCGTGAAGTTCATCGAAAACGCAAGTGAGTTAGCCTAAGACAAAAACGCACTCAAAATTGGATTTTCCAAAATTGAGTGCGTTAATTTTTTATAAACTTTTTAATTAGCTTCTGTCGATTACTGCAACTTTACGTTCTTCCCAGAAGTTATATTGAATGGTGGTGCAGTGATAGTATTTTTCGTAACGTTCTTTAGCATCTTCGATAGCAGCAGCTTCTGCCAAATCGTTAAGGCATTGTTCGTTTACAGGATAGTATTTGTAAGCTTCGGCAATTAAGTCTGCGCCTTTAGCGTAGTCTTCTGCCTTAGCTGCTTGCACTGCCAAATATTTGTTAGCATAGTAGCGATAAGCATTCTTGCCAAAGTTGTCTTTTTCTTCTTCCAACATTGCTTCTGCTTTAGCAATAGCTTTATCGGTCTCGCCAATTTCTTCCATCAGTTCAAGGCTACGATACCAAATGCCGCCTTTATCCGCACTACGGAAGGGATGTTTATACGCACGACTAATAGCATGAGCATGACCAAGATAAGTAATAGCAACAGGCACGTTACCCATCAGCTTATAAATGATTTCGGAAATATCACGCAAGCAAAGCACCATATGTTCTGCTTCGCTCAAACCTTTTTCAGGAACATCCTGCAGATTAGGTTTAATATCTTTTACAGTCAAAAGCACTGCAATTGCACCTTCAATATCGTCAAGCACGTAAAGCATACGACCAACAATACTACGACAACGCCAGTCATCATAATCTTTTATCATACCTTCGGGTACAGGGTATTGGCTTTTCGCAACCTTTTGTACGTACCCTTGCCATTCTTGCATATCCATAAAGAGTCGCCTCCAATTATTAGTAATTTTCTATATTATAACAAAAAAGCACCGCCTTCGCGATGCTTTTTTATTTTTGCTTATTGCATTTTCTCTTTCAGCATTTGTTGAACCATACCAGGGTTAGCTTTGCCTTTGGATTTTTTCATAATTTGACCAACAAGGAAGCCAATGGCACGGTCTTTACCAGCTTTAAAGTCCGCAACAGATTGAGGATTTTCTGCAATGGTTTCTTCAACCAATTTCATAATTGCACCTTCATCGCTCACTTGTTCCAAACCAAGTTCTTTAACTAAAGTTTTGGGAGCCTTATCTTCTTTGAGCATTTCAGCAAATACTTTTTTTGCAAGTTTGCTGGAAAGCACGCCTTCTTTAGTCAAGTTAACCAGTTCTGCCAAATGAGCAGGGGTTACTTTAAATTCAGCAATGGTAATGCCTTCGTTGTTCAAGTATGCAGATACATCACCCAACAACCAGTTGGAAACGCCTTTAGCATCTTGAGCAGTTTTAACTGCTTCGTCAAAGTATTCTGCCATAGCTTTAGTTGCTACGATAATGGAAGCATCGTATTTGGGCAAGCCATATTGTTCCATCAAACGAGCTTGTCTTTGAGCAGGAAGTTCCGGCAGTTCTGCACGTACGCGTTCAATCCAGGCTTCGTCCAAATCTACGGGAACAAGGTCAGGTTCTTCAAAGTAACGGTAGTCGTGAGCTTCTTCCTTGCTACGCATGGATTTAGTTACGCCGTTAGCTTCGTCCCAAGTACGGGTTTCTTGTACAACTTGTCCGCCTTGTTCAAGCACTTCTTTTTGACGTTCTACTTCGTAGTCAATAGCGCGAACCAAAGCTCTAAAGGAGTTAAGGTTCTTAATTTCTGCACGGGTGCCAAATTCAGTAGCGCCTTCAGGCATAATGGAAATATTTGCGTCACAACGCAAGCTACCTTCTTGCATTTTGCAGTCGCAAACATCGGTATATTCGAGGATTGCCTTCAAATTTTCCAAATACGCACGAGCTTCTTCACTGCTACGCATATCCGGTTCAGAAACAATTTCAATCAACGGAACGCCTGCACGATTGTAGTCAACAGAAGAAGAATCGGAATTGCTGATGTTGTCGCCATTATGGTTCAATTTGCCAGCGTCTTCTTCCATGTGAATACGAGTAATACCAATGCGTTTTTCGGTGCCATCAAGATTGATGTCGATGTGACCGTGTTCGCAAATAGGTTTATCAAATTGGGAGATTTGATAGTTTTTGGAAAGGTCAGGGTAAAAATAGTTTTTACGGTCAAATTTATTGTAAGGTTTAACTTCACAGTTCAAAGCCAAGCCTGCACGAATTGCAAATTCTACAACTTGTTTGTTCAAAACAGGCAGTGCACCGGGCATACCCAAGCACACCGGACATACGTGGGTGTTAGGCTTGCCGCCAAACTCCGTGGAGCAGGAGCAAAAAGCTTTAGATTTAGTTTTCAGTTCTGCGTGAACTTCAAGACCAATAACAGTAATATATTTAGTCATTATGCTTTACCTCCCAACGGCGCAAACACTTTATGATAACCAGTTGCTTGTTCAAAAGTATAAGCAGCACGTAAAATGGTTTCTTCATCCAATATTTTACCAATAAGTTGCATACCAACAGGCATACCATCTGCGAAACCACAGGGGATGGAAATACCAGGCAAACCTGCCATGTTAACAGGAATGGTGGTTACGTCAAGCATGTAAATGGAAAGAGGATCCATTTTGCCATCAATAGGATAAGCAACTACAGGAGAAGTAGGAGTCAAAAGCACATCGCATTGTTTGAAAGCTTCTTCAAAGTCGCGACGGATGAGGGTACGTACTTGCATTGCTTTCTTATAGTAAGCGTCGTAATAACCACTGCTCAAAACATAAGTACCAAGCATAATACGACGACGAACTTCTGCACCAAAGCCTTCAGTTCTGCTCATGGTAACCATTTCCGGAGCGGATTTAGCTTCCATATTGCGGTAACCGTAGCGCACACCATCAAAACGTGCCAAGTTTGCACTTGCTTCTGCCGGAGCAATGATGTAGTAAGTAACTACTGCATATTCAGTATGGGGCAGGCTAACTTCTACTATTTCTGCACCAAGCTCTTGATATTTTTTAACCGCTTTGTCGATTTCAGCTTTAACTTTCGGATCAATGCCTTCGCCAAAATATTCTTTAGGCAAACCAATGCGCAAGCCTTTTACGTCAGCAACTAATGCTTTGGTAAAATCGGGCACTTCTACATCCAAAGAGGTTGCATCGTGTTCGTCCTTACCGCAAATGGTGTTGAGTACAATAGCAGCATCAGTAACATCTTTAGTAATAGGACCAATTTGGTCAAGGGAAGAAGCAAAGGCTACACAACCATAACGGGATACGCGACCATAAGTCGGTTTAATACCTACGCAACCATTAAAGGAAGCAGGTTGACGAATAGAGCCGCCGGTATCAGAACCTAAAGTCCAAATTGCTTCGCCTGCAGCAATAGCAGCAGCACTACCACCGGAAGAACCACCGGGAACACATTCCAAGTTCCAAGGGTTATGAGTAGCACCGAAGAAAGAACTTTTATTGGTGGAACCCATGGCAAATTCGTCCATATTGGTTTTTCCAAGGAAGATAGTTTCATCTGCACGCAGTTTTTCAATTACGTGAGCGTCATAAACAGGAATAAAGTTCTCCAACATTTTGGAAGAGCAAGTGGTACGCAAGCCAAGAGTGGAAATATTATCTTTAATTGCACCAGGAATGCCTGCCAAAGTAGCAATCTTTTCACCTGCGACAATTTTAGCATCTACTTTAGCAGCTTGTGCCAAGGCGTTTTCTTTATCTAAGGCAACATAAGCATTTACTTTATCTTCAACTTCATCAATGCGTTCATAAAGCGCATTAGTAAGTTCAACGGAGCTAAGTTCTTTGTTTACCAATTTGTCGTGTAATTCGTGAGCAGTAAGTTCATAAAGTTTCATAGTTAGCTCCCTCCTTACTCAATTACGCGCGGTACTTTAAAACCGTCGTTTTCAACTGCGGGTGCATTGCTCAGTGCAGCTTCGTGGCTTACACCTTCTTTAGCAACGTCTTCGCGGAAAACGTTACGTACAGGCAATACGTAAGGAGTAGGTTCGATACCAGTAGTATCAAGTTTTTGCAAAATATCAGCGTAACCTAAAATTTGATTGAATTGTTCAGTAGATTCTTCTAAGTCAGCTTCTGGAACATTTAAACGAGAAAGTTGAGCGATGTACTTTACATCTTCAGCAGATACTTTCATTTTTTCACCTTCCTATTTTTCTAAGAGCTTTCAATTGAACATTTATTATTTCCGAACGCAATCTCTTTGTTGAGCGGAATATCGTTCGGTAAATTTTAAATTTCACGTTGATATTATATTTTTTTAAACCTATAAATGTCAATATATGCACAAACATTTTACATTTCCCGAACAATAAATTTTAACTACATAGACAAAAAGTCCGTATTGCAGCTTTCGCCACAATACGGACAATCTATTAAATATTTATAATTATATTATTCTTCACCAGTCCAGCAATAAGTACAAACCTTATCACGATCAAGACCAATTGCTTCAAGAAGACCTTCTAAACTTTGATAGCCGAGAGAATCAAAGCCCATTTCTTCACAGATTGTTTTTAACAGGCATTTGCCTCTTTCAGTTTTGCAATCTGAGTATTCAGCAATATATTTTTTGCCTTCGTCGCCTTCTTTTTCATGAATAACTCTACGTGCAATAAGTTCCATTTCAGAATTGCCACGAGAGAAGTTCAAATATTTACAAGGGAACATAATCGGCGGGCATGCAGAACGCATATGCACTTCTTTAGCACCGGATTTATACAAGAAATCTACAGTTTCACGCAGTTGGGTACCACGCACGATAGAATCGTCAACAAGAAGCAACTTCTTATCTTCAATGATTTCCGGCACAGGAATTTGTTTCATTTCTGCAATCAAGTTACGCATTTCTTGATTAGACGGAGTGAAAGAACGCGCCCAGGTCGGAGTATATTTAATGAACGGACGCGCAAAAGGTTTACCAGACTCGTGAGCATAACCAATAGCATGGGGCACACCGGAATCAGGAACGCCAGCTACATAATCAACATCAGGAATGCCATCCATTAAGTCTTCATCCCTTGCCATGATTTCACCATTTTTACAACGCATTACTTCGACACTTACGCCTTCATAATTGGAGTTAGGATAGCCGTAGTAAGTCCACATAAACGCGCAAACTTTCATCTTATCGCCAGGCTTAGATAATTGTTCAATACCATTGCCATCAATCTTAATGATTTCGCCAGGTCCCATGTTATAGTTCAATTCATAACCAAGTTTTTGACAAGCAAAAG
Organism: Phascolarctobacterium sp.; assembly: GCA_045123075.1. Lineage (GTDB taxonomy): Bacteria > Bacillota > Negativicutes > Acidaminococcales > Acidaminococcaceae > JAHHUH01. Next base: position 5,418 of record JBGVIJ010000056.1, read on the forward strand.
ATTCTATGCAAGCACAATAGCCAGTATCTTTCTTACCTATAATAATCGGCAATCTACCAACTTTATCACGGGCAACAATAAGAGAATCCGGTTTCATTATCATAATTGTACAAGAACCATCAATAACTTCTTGTGCATAACGTATGCCATCGACAATATTATCACATTGATTAATCAGTTTTGCGATTAATTCGGTAGTATTAACTTTGCCAGTTGCATTCAACATAAATTGATGACCAGCTTTGATGAAAATCTTTTCAACCAATTCCTCTGCATTATTAATGAGGGAAACTGTAGTTATAGCAAAAAGGCCAAGATGACTACGTACCAGAAGAGGTTGCGGATCAGTATCAGAAATACAACCCATACCAATATTACCATTCATAGTTTCCAAATCTTTTTCAAATTTAGAACGGAACGGTGTATTTTCAATGGTATGAATTTGGCGTTGGTAACCTTTAGCCTCATCGAAAAATACCAAACCACCAAGTTTAGTTCCTAAATGTGAATGATAGTCAGTACCAAAAAATACATCATATTTGCAGTTGGTGCTGGAAAATGCACCGAAGAATCCACCCATTTATTACACTTCCTTTCAAGCAAAAAAATCACTTGGAATCTTAAAGCTAATCTTACGAAGTAATTGTACCATAATCAAACCAAAGAAAAAAGGCAATTGTAGTTTTTTTGAACAGACTTAAACTAAAACACTACGTAGAAATAAAAAAGCCAGTGAGCATTTTGCTCACTGGCACGTTTTATCTTATTGGAGTTTTTCTTTAAGCATGGATTGAACCATACCAGGGTTAGCTTTACCTTTGGATTTTTTCATGATTTGACCAACGAGGAAGCCAATTGCACGGTCTTTACCAGCTTTGAAGTCAGCAACGGATTGCGGATTTTCAGCGATGGTTTCTTCAACCAATTTCATGATTGCACCTTCATCGCTTACTTGTTCCAAGCCAAGCTCTTTTACGAGAGCTTTCGGAGCTTTATCTTCTTTGAGCATTTCAGCAAATACTTTTTTAGCCAGTTTGCTGGAAAGTACGCCTTCTTTAGTCAAGTTAACCAGTTCTGCCAAGTGAGCAGGGGTTACTTTGAATTCAGAAATGGTAATGCCTTCATTGTTCAGGTATGCGGATACATCGCCCAACAACCAGTTAGCAACGCCTTTAGCGTCTTGAGCAGTTTTAACTGCTTCGTCGAAGTACTCAGCCATAGCTTTGGTGGATACGATGATGGAAGCGTCGTATTTGGGCAAGCCGTGTTGTTCCATCAAGCGAGCTTGACGTTGAGCGGGGAGTTCCGGCAATTCTGCACGAACACGTTCAATCCAAGCGTCGTCGATAACAACGGGAACAAGGTCAGCATCGGGGAAGTAACGATAGTCTTCTGCGGTTTCTTTGTTACGCATGGAAAGAGTGCAGCCGTTAGCATCATCCCAAGTACGGGTTTCTTGAATCAGGCGGCCGCCTTCAGCAAGAACTTCTTTTTGACGTTCAACTTCGTATTCGATTGCACGAACCAAAGCACGGAAAGAGTTAAGGTTTTTGATTTCTACGCGGGTACCGAATTCGGTAGAACCTTCGGGCATAATGGAAACGTTAGCGTCGCAACGAAGGCTGCCTTCTTGCATTTTGCAGTCGCAAACATCGGTGTATTCGAGGATTGCTTTCAGGTTTTCCATGTACGCACGAGCTTCTTCAGCACTACGCATATCAGGTTCAGAAACAATTTCGATAAGAGCTACGCCTGCACGGTTGTAGTCAACTGCGGAGAAGTCAGAGGTGCTGATGGTTGCACCACTGTGAACAAGTTTACCAGCATCTTGTTCCATATGGATACGAGTAACGCCAATGCGTTTTTCTTCGCCATCTACGTTAATGTCGATGTGACCAGCCAAGCAGATGGGTTTATCCAATTGGGAGATTTGGTAGTTGGTGCAAAGGTCAGGATAGAAGTAGCTTTTACGGTCGAATTTGTTGTATTTTTGGATTTCGCAGTTTACTGCCAAACCAGCACGAATTGCAAATTCTACAACTTGTTTGTTCAAAACAGGAAGAGTACCGGGCAAGCCCAAGCAGCCGGGGCAAACATGGGTGTTAGGTACGTTGGTAAATTCTGCGGAACAGGTGCAGAATGCTTTAGATTTAGTTTTCAGCTCAGCATGAACTTCCAAGCCGATAACGGTAGTATATTTAGTCATTATTTGTTACCTCCTAACGGTGCCATAACTTTATGGAAGTCAGTAGCTTGTTCAAAGGTATAAGCTGCTTTCAGAATGGTTGCTTCATCGAGCACTTTACCAATCAATTGCATACCAACGGGCATACCATCAACGAAACCACAGGGAACAGTGATCGCGGGCAAACCTGCCAAGTTAGCGGTAACAGTAGTAAAGTCCAATTCATATTTAGCGAAAGCGTCCATTTCAGTGTTGTAAGCTTCTGCCAAAACAGGAGTGGTCGGAGTCAAGAGAACGTCGCATTTTTCGAAAGCTGCTTTGAAGTCGTTGCAAATCAAGGTACGAACTTTCATTGCACGTACATAGTAGTCTTCATAGTAGCCTTTGCTCAGTACGTGGGTACCAAAGAGCAAACGAAGTTTAACTTCTTCGCCGAAGCCTTCAGTTCTGCTCAGTGCGGTCATGGAAGAAGCGGTTTGTGCTTCCATGTTACGATAGCCGTAACGAACACCGTCGAAACGAGCAAAGTTTGCACCAGCTTCGCCGTTAGCAATTACATAGAAAGCTTTTACAGCATATTCGGTGTGGGGCATGGAAACTTCTACGATTTCAGCGCCCATTTCTTTATATTGAGCAATTGCTTTTTCAACTTCAGCTTTGATTTTAGCGTCAACGTTTTCACCAAAGTATTCTTTGGGAACGCCAATGCGCAAACCTTTAACGTCAGCAACCAATGCTTTGGTGAAGTCCGGAGTTTCTACTTCCCAAGAAGTGGAATCTCTGAAGTCTTTACCGCAGATAGCATTGAGTACGGTAGCAGCGTCAGTTACGTCTTTAGTAACAGCGCCGATTTGGTCCATGGAAGAAGCATAAGCAGTCAAGCCCAAACGGGATACGCGACCATAGGTCGGTTTAATACCTACGCAACCAGCATAAGCAGCAGGTTGACGAAGGTCACCGCTGGTATCAGATGCCAAAGCCCAAACAGCTTCGCCAGCAGCAACAGCAGCAGCAGTAGCACAGCCACCGGTGGTGCAGTTCAAGTTCCAAGGATTGTGAACAGCGCCATTGAAGGAGTTATCAGTGGTGTTACCAATGGAGAATTCTGCCATGTTAGCTTTGCCCAGGAACACAGCGTCTTCTTTACGAAGTTCTTCAGTAACGTGAGCATCAAAAACGGTTTCTACACCTTGCATCATTTTGGAAGCGCAAGAAGTAACTTGACCATAAATATTGATGTTGTCTTTGAAAACAACGGGGATACCAGCGAGAGGAGCAATAGCTTCGCCAGCAGCAATTTTAGCATCAACTTTAGCAGCTTGTTCCAAAGCTTCTTCTTTGCACAGGCTGATGTAAGCGTTAACTTGTTCGTCAACAGCTGCAATGCGGTCATATACAGCGTTGGTAAGTTCAACAGCAGTAATTTCTTTGTTCACGAGTTTTTCATGCAACTCGTGAGCGGTATATTTAAACAAATCCACAGTAGTTCCTCCTTTATATTATTCCATAACGCGCGGAACTTTAAAGCCGCCATTGTGTACAGCCGGAGCATCTTTCAATGCAACTTCTTGAGTTACACCTTCAACAGCAACGTCTTCACGGAAAGCGTTGTAGATGGGCAGAATATAAGTGGTAGGTTCAACATTTTCAGTATCGAGTTTTTGCAGCTCATCAGCATAAGCAAAAATGTCATTGTAATGTGCCAAGAAAGCTTCTTTTTCAGCTTCAGGAACAATTACTTTGGTCAGATCAGCAACACGTTCTAAGATTTCAACTGTTACTTTCATTTTTTCACCTTCCTAAGAAAAATATATTTAATTTTATTGACAACCATTTTGTAAATTGACAATCCGATTCATTATATCACAATTTCTTCAAAACTGTGTACCCATTTTTTAAAATTTTCATCCATACAGTTATACTTTCTTCCATTTTATGTAACAGTTTTCAAATCAGAAAGAGACTTACTCAATTCAACTGCAATCTTTCATTTTAAAATGTTATCTTCTGTTTCAGAAAACTCCTTTCTGAAATGAAAAGTTCTTGGCAATTTTGGCAAGAGCTTCCTAAAATAAAAAGCTCTAAAAATTTCTTGTAATTAATAATAATTATTATTGACAGACTCCTAGAGCTATGGTATTATTAACTCAACAAAGGACAGCAAACAAAAATGCCGGTCCGAATTAAAACGAAAAAATAAGATTCTAAATAACTTTTATTATGGAGGAAATTAACTATGAAAAAATTTGTATGTCAAGTATGCGGTTATGTACATGAAGGCGAAGCAGCTCCGGAATTCTGCCCCCAATGCAGAGTACCCGCTTCCAAATTTACCGAAATGAAAGAAGAAATGGAATGGGCAGCTGAACACATCGTTGGTATCGCAGCTGACGCTCCGGAAGATATCAAAATGGATCTCCGCGCTAACTTCAACGGCGAATGCTCCGAAGTTGGTATGTACTTGGCAATGAGCCGCGTAGCTTTCCGCGAAGGTTATCCTGAAATCGGCATGTACTGGGAAAAAGCAGCTTTCGAAGAAGCTGAACATGCTGCTAAATTCGCAGAATTGTTGGGCGAAGTAGTAACCGCTTCCTCCAAGAAAAACCTCGAAATGCGCGTAGAAGCTGAAAACGGTGCAACCGCTGGTAAAATCGAATTGGCTGACCGTGCAAGAGCACTTGGTCTCCATGCAATCGCTGACACCGTATATGAAATGGGCAAAGACGAAGCTCGTCACGGCAAAGCTTTCGAAGGTCTCTTGAAACGTTACTTCAAATAAGAAACACTTCTTGTGTTAACATCTCCCCGCTACTTAAGTAGCGGGGATTTTTATTTTAAAAATTATAAAATGCTATTGCACCTAATATAGGAATAAAATAAATTAAAAAATCGCTATAAATTTTACAAAAATTTCCCAAATAACCGCTTGTAGCTTTTATTTTCTCCCATATTATGGTAAGATAAGTTCAGATATGTGTCGCATTTGAAAACTGTTTATATTTTTGTACCAAGGCTTCATCATTCTTGCTTTGCCAACAGTACAAATTAGCATCTTCACGATGCGATATATTAAATTCCGGCAGTGTGTCCGGCAAATCTTTAAGGAGGTTTTTAGTTATGGCTAAAAAACTTGGTTTAGTGGTAATGATGCTCATGGTAGCAGCTACCATGCTGTTGGCAGGTTGCGGCGGCAAAAAAGAAGAAAAGAAAGCTGAAGCTCCGAAAGACGGCAAAAAAATTGTTGTTTACACCTCTATGAAAGAAGTTCTCATCAAAGGTATTGTTGATGGCTTCAAAAAAGCAAACCCTGGCATCGAAGTTGACTATCAATCCGCTGGTGCTGGCAAATTGATGGCTAAAATCGCTGCAGAACGTCAATCCGGCAAAATCCTTGCTGACGTTATCTGGACCTCTGAAGTACCTGACTTCTACAAAATGAAAAAAGAAGGCATCTTGGCTACTTACAAGAGCCCCGTTTTCAAAGAAGTATTGAATCCGTTTGAAGACTATGATGGCTCCTTCACCGCAGCTCGTCTCGGTACTTTGGGCATCATCATCAACACCGATAAAGTTAAAACTGCTCCGACCCAATGGGCTGACCTCAAAAAACCGGAATTCAAAAACGGTTTTGCAGTAGCTAACCCGGCTCTCTCCGGCACCGCTTACATGTCTATCGCATTGTTGACCAAACAATTCGGTCCTGACTTCTTCAAAGAATTGAAAGCTAACGGTGCTCGCGTTGGTAAAGGTTCTGGCCAAGTAATCGACGATACCGCTTCTGGCGAATTGACTGCTTGCCTCGGCGTTGACTACATCACCAATGCTAAAATTGCTAAAGGCGCTCACCTCCAAATGTGCTATCCGCCTGAATTGATTATGGTTCCGTCCCCGGTTGCAATCTTCAAAGATTCCAAACAAATGGACGCTGCTCAAAAATTTGTTGACTATCTGCTCGGCGCTGAAGCTCAACAAATGGTTGCTAACCAAGGCACCATCCCCGTTCGTGAAGACGTAAAAATCGACCCGAAATTCGGTTTGGTTTCCCCGAAAGTTGCTATCGAAAAAGGTATCAAAGTTAACTACCTCGATATCATCGACAGCAAAGAAAAAATCGTTAAAGACTTCACCGAACTCATGCAAGTTAAAAAATAATCTGTTATTGTAATACTGCTTTAACAATTATAGGATTTGTATAGTAAATCAATGGCAGAACGGAAAATCCGTTCTGCCATTTTTGCAATTTTATAATTACACCGAAAACTTCTGCATTACGCAAAATTTTCTGGAGGTTATCTTACTTATGGAAAACATTATCAAGGTTGAAGGCGTAACTAAAAGCTACGCTAAACACCAAGTTCACCAGAACTTGAGCCTGGACATTGTACGCGGCGAATGCTTTACCCTGCTCGGTCCTTCCGGTTGTGGTAAAACCGTTCTCATTCGTATGATTGCAGGCCACGAAGTTCCTGATGAAGGCAAAATCAGCATCGATAACACCATTGTTACCGACAGTGCTACTGGCGAATATATTCCGCCTGAACGCCGTGGCTTGGGTATCGTATTCCAAGACTATGCTGTATGGCCCCACATGACTGTTTATGAAAACATCGCTTATCCGCTGAAAATGGAAAAACGCCCCAAAGCTGAAATCGACGAATTGGTTATGCGTATGATTGACATCGTTGGTATGAAAGGCTTGGATAAACGTTTGCCTTCCGAACTTTCCGGCGGTCAACAACAACGCGTTGCTTTGGCTCGTGCACTCGTAGCTGACCCTTCCGTTATGCTGCTTGACGAACCGTTGTCCAACTTGGACGCAAACCTGCGTGAAGAAATGCGCTTTGAAATCAAAGGCTTGCAACAAAAATTTGGCATTACCGTACTTTACGTAACCCATGACCAAGAAGTTGCACTCGCACTTTCTGATCGTATCGCAATTATGGATACCAACGGCGCTATCCGCCAAATCGGTAGTCCGTACGAAATCTTTGAACAACCGGCAGATTTGTTCGTGTTCAAATTCATGGGCATCGCAAACTTCCTTCACGTTACCGAAAAAGCAGGCAAATTCTGCGTTGGTACTGGTGACCAAGTGGTTCCCTGGGAAGCTCCTTCCGGCAGTGCTGCTAACTGGGTAGCAGGCTTCCGTCCTTCCGATGTTACCATTAGCCGTGAACCCCAAGGCCTTAAAGGCAAAATCCGTCGCGCTAACTTCTTAGGCGCAACCATGGACTACATGGTTGAAATCGACGGAGAAACCCTGCGTACCGAACTGGAAACCCACCACGCAATCAACGACAACTTGATGTTCGAAGAAGGCGAAGAATGCTACATCACCTTCAAAGCATTGCACTGGTTCGACGCTAAACAACTTGAGGAGGTGGCTGAATAATGGCTAAAAGCACAATCAAAAAAGATAGCGGTTTTGGCGTTGCTCAACTTATCCTCTTGATCTCCATCGCTATTCTGGTTATCTTCGTAGCATGGCCCGTATTGTTGATTTTGTTCAACGCATTCTTCGTTGAAGGCAAATTCAACAGCTTGGACTTCTACAACGTTCTTACTGAACCCGAAACCTTCCAAGCACTGAAAAACTCCTTCGTAATCGCTTGCATGACCACCGTTGGTTCTGTAATCGTAGGTACCTTCTTCGCTTGGCTGGTAACTCGTACTGACTTGCCGTACAAAACTTTCATGAAGAGCTTGTTCCTGGTTCCCTTTATGTTGCCTTCCTTCATCGGCGCATTGGCTTGGAAAATGCTCCTTTCTCCTCACTCCGGTTACATCAACAAATTGTGGATGGAAATGTTCAACACTACCGAGCCTCTGTTTAACATCTACAGCTACGCTGGTATCGCACTTGTTGAAGTTATGTACCTGTTCCCCTTCGTATTCATTCAAGTATGCGGTGCGTTGGAACGTATGGACCCCACTTTGGAAGAATCTGCACGTATTTCCGGTGCTGGCCTCTTGACCATCACCCGCAAAATTACCATTCCCTTGGTACTGCCTTCTATTATGTCCGGTGCACTTCTCATCATGTTGTACTCCATGGCACACTTTGGTACCGTAGCAGTTTTGGGTATTGAACAAGGTATTTACAATATCCCGACTCTTATCTACGAAAAAATTCACCAATCTGCTGGTAGCTTCGCATCCATCCGTACCGGTACCGTATTGGCTACCGTATTGATTGCATCCGCAGCTCTCATCATCTGGACTCAACAAAAAATCCTCAGCAGAGGTCACTACCAAATCATCGGCGGCAAAAGCTTCCGTCCCATGGAACTCAAACTCCGTGGCTTGCGTTACCCGCTCTTGATTTTCTGCTTGGCTTACATTGGTTTCACCATCGTATTGCCGACCGTAGTAATCTTCCTCGTTGGTGGCGTTCAAACTTATGGCTTGTCCATTTTGGATCCCAACAACTTGTCCTTGGATAACTACAAATACATCCTCTTTGAATATGATGTTACCCGCGACGCTATCTGGAACTCTGTTACTTTGGGCTTGGCAGCAGCATTCATCACCATGTTTGCAGGTGTAATGATTTCTTACGTTATCGTTAAGATGAAAGTAAGAGGCAAAGGCATCCTGGAATTCTTGGGTATGCTGCCCTTCTCCGTACCGGGCTCCGTTATCGCACTGGGCGTAATCCTCGCTTGGAGCGGCGCTTACGGTATTAACATCTACAACACTGTATGGATTATTCTCGTATCCTACATTGCTCGTTATATGGCATTCTCCTTGAAAGCTAACTCCGCAGCTTTGGAACAAGTACACGATTCCTTGATGGAAGCTTCTCGTTCCTGCGGTGCTTCCATGTGGCAATCCCTTAAGGATATCGTTATCCCCTTGGTTCGCCCCGGTATGATTTCCGCTTTCTTCCTTATCTTCTTGCCTGCACTTCGCGAATTGACAGTTTCCATTATGCTGTATGCACCTACCACCCGTACCATCGGTGTAGCTATCTATACCTTGAACGAAGACGGTGAAACAGTTATGTCCACTGCACTTGCAGGTATCGCATTGATCCTCATCGTATTGGGTCAAATGCTCATCAATCATCTTACCAAGAAAGCGAGTGAATAATCGTCATGTCATACATCCGCTTAAATAACGTTACTAAACAATTCGGTGATGTTATCGCTGTTAATAATCTTAACATCGAAATCGGTAAAGGCGAATGCTTCTCCATGCTTGGTCCTTCTGGCTGCGGTAAAACCACTACCTTGCGTATGGTTGCAGGCTTCGAAGATTTGAGCGATGGTGAAGTTTGGGTTGGCGACCGCCTCCTCTCTTCTCCTAAAAAACGTCACTATACTCCCCCTGAACATCGTAACTTCGGTATGGTATTCCAAGCTTTCGCAGTTTGGCCCCATATGAACATTTACGAAAACGTTGCGTTCCCTCTGCGCTTGCGTAACCTGCCTTCCGCAGAAATCGATAAACGCACTAAAGACGCACTGACTTCTACCAACCTTTTGAAATATGCTGACCAAAGTCCGGCAGACCTTTCCGGTGGTGGTAAACAACGTGTAGCTTTGGCTCGCGCACTGGCAATCAACCCTGACGTAATGCTTTTGGACGAACCTCTTTCCTCCCTTGACCCCCATCTGCGTGAAGAAATGCGCTTTGAAATCAAGGACTTGCAAAGAAAATATGGTTTCTCCATCATCTACGTAACCCATGACCAATCTGAAGCAATGGCATTGTCCGACCGCATCATGGTTATGAAATTGGGCGTAATGCAACAAATCGCAGCTCCCCTTGATATTTACAACAACCCTGTAAATAAATTCGTATTCAGCTTCATCGGCGTATCCAACTTCACCGACATGGTATGGCAAAACGGTCAAGCACACATCAAAGGTGCTACCAACGCATTGCCTAACGGTATCATTGTTCCCAATAAAGTTAAAGGCGAAGAAATCTTCAACTTGGCTTCTCGTCCCACCGAAATCAAATTTACCTCCAGCACTGACCCCAACGGCGTTCAAGGTGTTGTAATGCGTAAATCCTTCTTGGGCGAAATCATCGACTACTTGATCCAAGTTGGCGACCAAGAAATTCGTGTACAAACCGGCCGTCGTGACCTCGGTCCTGCAATCGGAGAAGTTTGCTACTTGAACTTCATGCGTCCCTTCTGGTATCGCGTAGACGAATAATAAAAATTCAAACTCCCGTTGTCATCGACAGCGGGAGTTTTTGCTTTACTTCTTTTTAGCTTCTTTTTCTCGTTTCTTACGTTCTTTCTCTAAACGCTTTTGCTCATCTTTAGCTTTCTTCGCTTGCTCTTTTTCCAGTTTAGCCTTTTCTTCTGCTAAACGTTTTTGTTCTTCAGCAAATGCTTTGTCTTTTTTAATCTTGTCATTGCGATTGGCAATAGGCGCCCATTCTCGCAACATTTTAGTACAAGCAGCAGCGTATGCTCCGGCATTAGGGCTAATACCTGCAGCATCTTGGTTATACACAGTCAAAAGCTGAATATCATCATAGTAAATATCAGCGGAGCTACCGTTGTCATACACTACGAAATAATCAGGGTTAATCTCACCACGTTGACGAGCAACCCACAAGGAACCTGCTAGCATATAAGCACGATACTCAGCTTTGGTGCTGCCAATATCTTGACTGATGTTGAAAGTCCAATCATCTTCTTTAATAGTTGCCACACCATTTTCGTTAAGCACTACTAAAGGAGTAATATCGTACTCTTTTAAATATTTTTGGATGCGTTTTACACGTTCTACTGGTTCAGGGTGACTGCTGAACAAACCATAACTTGCACCGCCACCTTGCTCTGCCAAGTCTTCCAATTTATTAGCAGTAATCAGCATGGAATACGGGTTAAAGCCTGCGTTCACAGTATTATAGAAGCCTTCTTTATCCGCACCACGTTCGTCAGTGCGGCTGTAGCCTGCAAATAAAGCTTGTTGAGCTGCACCGATCAAACTCATTCCACCCCGACCACCAGTTGCCACGATCAGAGCAAGAGTAGTCCACAATTGCTTTTCAATGGAATTTACAGTGTGCTTTTTCGCAACGTGCCCAACTTCGTGGCCTAAAACTCCGGCAAGTTCTGTATCGCTTGGCATATAATCAATAAGCCCTTTAAAAACGTATATGAACCCACCAGGACACGCCAACGCATTTACTTCGTTGTGATTCAAAACTTTAAAGGAGTACGCAATCTCAGTGCGACCACTCACCGCCGCCAAACGTTGACCAATTCGGTTCACTCTTTCCTGCATGGCATCGTCTTGATACAAACCATACTGTGCCTCTAAAGACTTAGCGGTTTCACGTCCCATTTCTATCTCTTGTTCTAAACTAATCATTCCCGCTTGGGTTGTAGGCGTTATGCCAAACACAACACACAAGACAAAAATGAAAGCCAGTAATAATTTTTTCATAGTGCCTCCTTAAACTGCGCCCTTACCTTTCATTTCCGCAATCTCTTCAGTGCTGTAGCCAAGCTCTCTCAAAAATTCCTCGCTGTGCTCGCCAAGGCGAGGTGCTCTCAGACGAATAGAACATTCCGCATCGGAGAATTTCACCGGCGCACCAACGTAACGAATCTTACCAAGATCACATTCTTCATTAAAGAGCATGTTTTCTTGAGCGGTCAGCTCCGTTTCGAGGGCTTCACTAACATTTAACACAGGAGTAACGCAGAACTCTGCCCCACCGATCAGCGCTAACCATTCCGCTTGAGTTTTTTGTGCCATCTTTTCAGTAATCTTCGCCACGATTTCGTCCTTATGTGCAAAATCAAATTGTCTCTTTTCTAATTCGGGACATTCAATCAAATCACAGAAGCGTTGCCAGAATTTAGGTTCGATGGTTCCGACGGTCATATACTTGCCATCTTTGCACTTATAGATATTGTAATAGTGTGCAGTGCGTCCAAAAGGTTTATCGCCAGTTTCTTCACAACCCCACGCACTACTGATGCCAGTTACTTGCAAGCTCAAAGCAGTTGCGTAAAGGTTAACATCAAGATATTGACCGAAACCAGTACGTTCACGAGCTAAGAGCGCCATGCAGATTGCACTTAATGCGTTCAAGGAACTGCCAATTGCAGAAACTTGAACTTCAGAAACGCAAGCACTACCAATATCGTCCATAGAGTTAAGCCCCGCCAAGCCGATAACATTTAAATCATGAGCAGGCTTATGGCAGTTTTGTCCAAAACCAGTAATGGAGCAGTACACAATACGAGGATTAATTTTTTTAATGCTTTCGTAATCCAAACCGTAGCGAGCCAAGTAACCCGGACGGAAGCCTTCGAGGAAAACATCTGCATCACTTAAGAGACGGCGCAAAACTTCTTGGCCTTCCGGTTTGCGAATATCGAGGGCGATACCACGTTTATTACGATTGAGCATTAAATGCCAGTAACTCATACCATCTTCTTTTTCCGGGAAGAAACGACGAGTGCTATCGCCAGACATATCTTCAACTTTTACGACATCTGCACCGTAATCACCCAAAAGCATACCACAATATTGTCCGGGCAACCATTTGGAAAAATCTATAACCTTAATACCTTCTAATAATTGCATAACATACCTCTCCATTCGCACTCACCAATGTTTCACGTGAAACATTTTGGTTTTGCACCTTATTGATAGTTACCTTAATAATTCTACAAAAGTAGTTTTTCCCCTGCAAATATCCTTGCGTGGCTTTGAGCGAATGCGTATAATTAATGTAGCATTTTGAAATTGAGGTGCATAATGCAAACTCGTAAACTTACCATTGCGGCACTGTTCATTGCCATTGGCACGTTAACTGCACATATGATTTATATACCTGCTGGCGTATCACGCTGCTTTCCCGTACAACACGCTATCAATGTAATGGCTGCAGTACTTTTAGGTTCAGATTACGCCACCGCCATCGGTTTTATCATTGCCTGTTTGCGCAATATGTTCGGCACAGGTTCTTTGCTTGCTTTCCCCGGTAGCATGGTTGGTGCTTTTGTCGCAGGCATACTCTACCAACGCCATAAGACCTTATCCATGGCAATAGTTGGTGAAATTTTTGGCACCGGCATTTTAGGCGGCTTCCTTGCATGGGGCATTGCTTACTTTATTTTAGGAAGCAGTGCTGTAGCTTGGTTCTTTATTCCACCCTTTTTAATTAGCTCTATTGGTGGCAGCCTTATTGCCCTTGCACTTTTAAAAAGTGGTGTTTTCCAAAACATCATTGCCCTAAATAAAAAATAGGAGAACCTTTTTATGACCTTAACCTTTAGTGAAATTTGTAATTACTTTTTATATGCGTTAAGCGGTTTCTTTTTTGGCATCTTCGCTTCTCGCTACAGTATTATTTCCGCTCTCAAAATTTTAGAAAGAGTACGCGAACAAGGAATTGTGAGCGGTGTGTTCAGCTCAATGCTTCAAGTTGTTTTCTTAGCAACTGCTTTCTTCATCTTCCCTGTGCTCTTCATCAGCAAAACACAAGTAGGTGGCTTCTTCTACTACGCCGTGCTTGTCTACTTCTTTAACAAGGGTTATCGTTTATACATAAGCAATAAAAAACCGTGAATGTCTTTTGACATTCACGGTTTTACTTTTAGAAATTAGTTAGCCCAAACAAGTTTCATAATACGAGCATATTCTTCTTGCAAGTGTTTGAGAATAACATCGATTACTGCGTGTACCAAGCCGGGAACGAATTCTTCGTCAGTGGAGGGAATGCAGCTTTCAATTACGATGTCGCCATTTTCGTTAACATAGTATTTGAAAACTTTGTAAGTATCGTTCAATTTGTTGATGTGTTCCATAATAGCAGTGCGGTTTGCTTCTTTAACCACTGCAGCAGCTACACGAACTTGTACCATTACATAGATGCTGTCGTCAACAACAACCATAGTCGGCAAGTTTTGACCGTTAACTTCCATAAAGGAACGGTACAAAACAGAATGCATTTCATTTTCAATTGCTTGTGCTTGGAAGCAGTTGATATTGTTTGCAGTTAAGAATTCATTGAATTTAGTTACTTTAGCGTTCATTGGTATTACCACCTTATTTTATATTTGCTTGCCTAATTATTTACATTTAGCCAAATCGTCTTCTTTAATTTTCAACGGTTTCTTGTTATCAGCAGAATCCATCAGCACGATTTCGAAAGGAACTTGGCTTTGAGAGAACACTTTTGCCGGGAAAGGCCACAATTGAGCAGTATCAACTTTAGCAGCTTTCATAGCAGCTTCAGGCATATATGCGTCTTTGTCCAAATGATAGAAGTAATCGTTATCTTTGGAGCGAATTACTACATTTTCAATGGTAGGAACAGGATTGTTGTTCATGATGTTGTAGCTACCACTGTTCCATACCCAAACCCAAACAACATCTTTCATAGCTGCAACTTCATCAATCAATTTTTGATTAGGAGCAACCAATTCTTGGTCAGCCAAGAAATAGAGATATTTAGTTAAGGAATAGGGAGTAATCAATTGAATTCTTTGGGGGCTCCACATAGTGGAAACAGCATAATCTTTTTCACCCAAATAATAAGCAACACGACGGTTCCAGTCGCTGATTTTTTTCAGTTCAGGAGCAGTACGTTTAATTTCGCGCATATCTTTAGAGGTCATTTGAGCCATTTGAGTTTTGCCAGTCAAAGCAGGATAATTTTCCATGGTTACGTTGGAAGGAGCAGCGATTGCGGTAGGCATAACTTCTGCATCAAACAAAGGAGCAGCAGTGAATGCAACGGTCAACAAGCCAGCAGCTAATAATTTTTTCAACATAATATCACCATCCATCTTAAGATGTTTTAATTATACCATTTAGATAAAAATTCCGCAAACAACTTATATTTGCCCATTCTCCGTTAACCCTATATAATAGAAGAAAGAACTTCTTGGAGGTGCTATGATGTATATTCCTAAATTACATAAAGTATGGCTGTGTCAAGGCAAAGAGGGCAGCATTCATCTTACTCCTAAAATGGCAAACCGCCACGGTTTAATTGCAGGTGCCACCGGTACAGGCAAAACAGTAACCTTGAAGGTTTTGGCGGAATCTTTCAGTGAAATGGGCGTACCTGTTTTCTTGGCAGATATTAAAGGTGACGTTTCCGGCATGTGCCTTCCCGGTGAAGATAGCGAAGGCTTCCAAAAACGGATCCGTAATAAACTCGGCTTAGAAATTGACTGGAAATTTGAAGGTTACCCCATTCGCTTCTGGGATGTGTACGGCAAAAAGGGTCACCCCGTTCGCACTACCATCTCCGAAATGGGTCCTGAACTTTTAAGCCGCTTGCTGGAATTGAACGATACCCAAACAGGCATCATGAACATCATCTTCCGTGTGGCAGATGAACAAGGTTTGCTCCTTTTAGATTTAAAAGATTTACGCAGCATGGTGCAATACGTTGGCGAAAACGCTGCCACCTTGAAAACCAAGTACGGCAACGTTTCTGCTCAAAGTGTTGGCGCCATCCAACGTGCACTGCTTAGGCTGGAAGACCAAGGCGGTAATGTATTCTTTGGCGAACCTGCATTGGAAATTAAAGACTGGTTTGCCCAAGACGAAAAAGGTTATGGCATTATTAATATGCTCCATTGCACTGAACTTTTCCAAAGTCCGCTGCTGTATTCCACCTTCCTTTTGTGGATGCTTTCTGAACTTTACGAAACCATGCCTGAAGCTGGCGACTTGGAAAAACCCAAAATGGTTTTCTTCTTCGACGAAGCTCATCTCATTTTCAAAGATGCACCCCGTTCCCTGCTTGATAAGGTTGAACAAATTGTACGCTTGATTCGCTCCAAAGGTATTGGTATTTACTTCATTACCCAACTTCCCAGCGACATCCCTGACAGCGTACTGTCCCAACTTGGTAACAAACTGCAACACGCTTTGCGTGCTTATACCCCTAAAGATCAAAAAGCTCTTAAAGTTGCAGCACAATCCTTCCGTCCTAATCCGAAGCTTGATGCGGAAGCTGCTTTGTCCGAACTTGGTACCGGTGAAGTTCTCGTTTCTTTGCTGGATGAAGAAGGCATCCCCGGCATCGTACAACGTGCTTACGTTATGCCTCCCCGTAGCTTCTTAGGCGTAGCAGAAGAAACTAAACGCCAAGAAATTATCACCGCTAGTCCCTTGCATAGCAAGTACACTAAAACTGTAGACAGAGAATCTGCTTACGAAGTTTTACAAAAACGTGCAGAACAAGCTGCCAAAGAAGCAGCGGAGGAAGCTGGCGAAGAACATGTTCCTGAAGACGAAACCTTGCAAGAAGAAATTCGTCGTAACTCTCGCACTACTTCCACTTCTACCAAAAAGACTACTACCACTCGTCGCACTACCACTAAAAAAGAAAAATCCATGTTTGAAAATGTTGCTGAAAAAGCTGCAACTTCTTTCGGACGCTCCATTGCTAACGCATTGGCTCGTGGTATTTTAGGTAGTCTGCTCAAAAAATAAATAGTTT
>JBGVIJ010000057.1:0-21466 GCA_045123075.1 Phascolarctobacterium sp.
CCAAAGAAGTTGTAGGAATGGTTGCTAGTAAAATCAAAGGTTGCGCCATACCTGCTAAGTAACCGTATAAAGTAGTAGCTTCATCAATAGCAAAACCACTGGCGATTAATCTATTAGGTACAAGAAGCATATCTATGCTGCTTGTAATTGGTACAACTATGTTAGCGCAGGAAACAGGCAATGCCAAAAGCAAAAGTCTTTCAGCAATTTTACCAACGCTTTCCTTTTCAAAGTTAAGCAAACCAATATTTTCACTGGGCAACCGCCAACGAACACGATATTTAAAATAGAAGAAAGTTAAAACGCAAAGTCCCATCAAAGCGCCAGGAGCAGCACCAAAAGCAGCACCTGCTGCAGCGTATTCTAACCCTTTAGGTAAGAGGATATACGCCAACACCAGCATTGTCATAACTCTGACGAACTGCTCCAAAATTTGAGACACAGCAGGCGGAGTCATCATTTGCTGACCTTGGAAGAAACCTCGGAAGCATGCCAAAATTGTAGAAAGGAACACAGCAGGAGTCAGAGCAACTAAACCGTAGTAAGCACGACTATCTGTAATGATTCCACTATCTACAAGCCATCCTGCCGCCACGAACAAACTGCTGGCAAAAAACAAACCTGTTGCCGCCATCAGTCCCAAGCTCACTTTGAAGACACGTTGCACATTGGCGTAGTCTTTTTGAGCAAGCTTTTCAGAAACGATAATGGAGATGGCAATGGGAATACCTGCGGAGGAAATGGCTACCAAAAGCAGATAAACAGGGTACGCCATTTGATACAAGCCAATACCTTCGCCACCTAAAAGGCGGGACAGCAGTATTCTATTGACTGAGCCAATAACCTTTACCATAAGTCCGGCTAGGGTAAGTATCATGGCACCACGCAAAAATTTATCTGCGCTCACAGCAGTTTCCTCTTTTCTTCTAACTAATTTCTACACTTGCCAAAACAGGCAAATGTTTTTCAAGCCAAGCAAGAGCATCGATATTTAGACCAACAGTCCTGTAAATAATTTGCGGTTCCTTGCCTTGCTTATAAGTAAGCTTGCCTTTACAAGCATTCATCAATTTCATTAACGCTTCTGGCAAGATCAGAGACTGCTCGCTACAAGTTATGCGAATTTCGCCTACGCGCACGTTAATACCGCGAATCTTCATTAAGCGGCACAAACCTCTAAGACCAGCCACACGCCACAAGTTTTCTACTTCTTCCGGAGGATTGCCAAAACGGTCAATAATCTCATCCATTAAGTCGTCACGCTGAGCATACTCCACTTCTGCAAAGCGACGATACAGTTCCATCTTATAGCGAGGGTCTGCAATATAATCGTCGGGAATGTATGCTTCTGAAGGAATTTCAAGTACAGGATCAGGCTCAGGAGCTGCAACTTCCACGCCAGTTTTAAGACGTTTAATAGTTTGCTCCAACATTTCGCAGTAAGCAGCAAAACCAATGCCTGTAATATGACCGTGCTGTTCCGCACCAAGCAAATTGCCAGCGCCACGAATTTCCAAATCGCGCATTGCAATCTTAAAGCCAGCACCAAGTTCAGTAAAATCACGAATGGCTTGCAAACGTTTTTCTGCAATCTCACTGAGAGCTTTGTTAGGTTTATAAACGAAGTACGCGTAAGCTAAACGAGAGCTTCTACCTACACGCCCACGCATTTGATAAAGTTGGGACAAACCAAAATTTTCTGCGCCATCAATGATAATGGTATTCGCCAAAGGCACGTCCAAACCATTTTCAATAATAGTTGTGGAAAGAAGCACATCACACTCGCCTTCGTAGAAGGAAATCATAGCATCTTCCAACATATACTCATTCATTTGCCCATGAGCAACCTTAATGCTAATGCCAGGAACAAGCTTACGCAACTTAGCAGCAATCAGTTCCAAACCATTAACTCTATTGTGGACATAATAGATTCTGCCGCCACGACGTAGCTCTCGTTCCAAAGCTTCCTTAATCATTCCGTCGTTGTATTCCGCCACAAAAGTTTCTACAGGCAATCTATCTTCCGGCGGAGTTTCGATAACACTCATATCCCTACCATTGACAAGTGCCATGTGCAGGGTACGAGGAATGGGCGTAGCAGAAAGAGTAAGCACATCAATACCAGTACGCCACTTTTTAATTTTTTCTTTTTGAGCAACACCAAAACGTTGCTCTTCATCTATGATAAGTAAACCTAAATCCGGGAACAACACATCTGCTTGCAAAAGACGGTGGGTACCAATTAAGATATCAACCTTACCATCTTCCAAATCTTGTAAAATGCGACGAGTCTCTTTAGGTGTGCAAAAACGGTTTAAAAGTTCAACATTCACCCCAAAATTACGAGTACGTTCCTTAAAAGTAAGGTAATGTTGTTGAGCAAGCACAGTAGTAGGAACCATAACCGCTACTTGCTTACCATCCATTACGCACTTGAAAGCAGCACGAATGGCAACCTCAGTTTTACCAAAACCAACGTCACCGCAAAGCAAACGTTCCATAGGTTGAGATTGTTCCATATCACGTTTAATTTCGCCAATACATTTTAATTGGTCAGGAGTTTCTTCATAGGGAAACTGTTCTTCAAATTCCTTTTGCCATTCTGTATCAGGAGCAAAAGCGTGACCGGGAAGTACTTGTCTTTGAGCATAAAGACGCAACAACTCTTCTGCCAGTTCTGTAATCGCCTTGGCAGCTTTGGTAGTAGTACGCTTCCAATCAGCTCCACCCATCTTGGACAAACGGGGAACAGTTCCTTCACTGCCAACGTACTTGTGGAGCATCCCAACTTGCTCAACAGGAACATAAAGTTTATCTTCTCCTGCGTAAGCAAGAAGCAAGTAATCGCGATGGACACCGCCAACTTCTACATTTTCTACGCCAATATAACGACCAATCCCGTGAACCTTATGAACAACGTAATCCCCTGCTTTAATATCACTAAAGTATTGGAGCTGTTGACCTTGGTTCTTACTGTGCAGACGCTTACGCTTTTGCATACCAAAGATGTCATTTTCAGTTAGCAGTATCCAATTTTCATTCCAAAAGCGGAAGCCATGGTCTAAATCACCATACATTACGTTGATGACGTTTTCCTGCAAAACTTCATCTGCGTAAGTGGCAGGCAACTTGTAATTACCAAGGTTATCAGCAAAGCCCCGCGCCTTTACACTACTACTCATCATAATTATGGGTGTAACGCCTTCACGTAGCCAACCTTCCAAATCGTCGGTCAGCATATTAATATTTTTATTGTAAGGAGCAACACTGCGAACAGGCACGTTCACACTAGGCACGTCACGCAAAAAGCTATGTGCCAGTGCAGAAACTAAAAGCGCACGCTTGCCACATTGCTCGATAATTTCTTCTTTAGTAAATAGCTCCTCAGCGTGAGCCTTATTTTCTTTATCAAGCTTTTCTAAAAGCTCAAAGATTTTTACAGGTTCATCTGCTACTACGATGGTAGAAGGCACACAGTAATCAAAGATAGAAGCTGTACATTCGGAACTTTCTTCCATCACCAAGGGAGCAATCTTAATTTCATCTAAAGATTGGATGCTGCGTTGGTTGTTAACATCAAAACTACGCACCGCATCAATTTCATTATCGAACCATTCAATACGCACTGCCACATTGCTGTTAATGGGGAACACGTCTAAAATATCCCCACGCAAACAAAACTGCCCAATAGCATCTACCTGCGCAGTACGTTCATAACCTAAAGCTACCAAGGTAGCGATAACTTCCTGTTGTTCTCGCTCTTCTCCCAAGTTAATCACAAGGTTCTTGTTAAAACTGCGAGGAACAAATTGTTTTTGTTGCAAAGCTTCCGCAGTGATGAAAACTATACCACGTTCTTCACCCTGCAAAAAGCGTAACGCCGCCGCACGCCCTGCCTGTACTTCCAAGCTTTGTGTGTCAGCGTGTACGCGAGGTAAATTTACAGGATAAAGCTCCTGCATAGGTAAATCAGGATAAAAATAATTTAACTCTCTGCGATAAGCGCGTATCTCTTCGCGGGAAGCAACAAGGAAAGCAAGGCTACCTTTCTCTCCCAAAATTTTATCTAAAGCAACACAAAAGACCGGCTTGGAGCTTCCTCCCAACCCGGTTAAAATACATGCCTTTTGTTTTTGCTGATAACTTGCTGCCTGTTTCACTTCCGCTACGGCAGTAAGCTGTTCTACCAATAAGTTTTTCATTTTAGATGACCATAGCGACTAATGCCGCAAAATTTATTTAAACTACCTTCATTATAACACAAAGCAAACAAAAAACTTCGGTTATCATGTAGAGCTACTACATTTTAACCGAAGTTTTTTATTTTAAGCACTATATCACACTAACGCCAATGTTCACTTCTTCCAGTACATCAAGCAATGCACGGACAGTATCCAAAGACGTAAGCATGGTTATATTATTTTGGATGGTACATTTTCTGATGGCAACACCGTCATCATAATGCACTCCTGAAAAAATAGCACGAGTGTTAATGACATAGCTTACTTTCCCGGAACGAATTTCCTCTAAGATTTCTTCACTGCCCTCACTAAGCTTACGCAAGACCTTACTTTTAATACCATGCTCTGCTAAAAGCATAGCAGTGCCAATAGTAGCAGCAATATTAAAACCTAAATCATAAAAACGTTTTAGTAAAGGTAACGCTTCTTCTTTATCCTCATCAGCAACCGTGGCAATAACAGTTCCATAAGAATGCAATTTTATCCCGGAAGCAAGCAAAGCCTTGTACATAGCTCTGTGCAATTTTTTATCGTAGCCAATGGCTTCACCAGTGGACTTCATTTCCGGAGAAAGATATGCATCCATTCCGTGTAGTTTAGAAAAGGAAAAGGCAGGTGCCTTGACATAATAACGGTTCTTTTCAGTAGGATAAATTTCGGTGAAGCCCTGTTCTACTAAAGATTTACCCAACATTACTAAGGTAGCAACATCTGCCAAACTGTAACCAGTTGCCTTAGACAAAAACGGTACTGTTCTAGAAGAACGCGGATTTACTTCTATTATATAAACATCCTCATTGCTATCCACAATGAACTGAATGTTAAACAAGCCAACGATACCAATGCTCAAGCCTAAGCGTTTAGTATAATCTAAAATTGTTTGTTTAACCTTTTCAGAAATACTAAAAGAAGGATACACACTGATGGAATCGCCTGAATGAATGCCAGTTCTTTCCACCAGCTCCATAATCCCCGGCACAAAAACTTGCTTGCCATCACAAATAGCGTCTACTTCAACCTCTTTACCGCGAATGTATTTATCCACTAAAACAGGCTTATCCTCGTCAAATTCTACGGCAGTCTGCAAATATTGGCGCAGCTGTTTTTCTTTCGCCACAATCTGCATGGCTCTACCACCAAGGACGAAGCTAGGACGTACCAAAACTGGATAACCTATTTCAGCTGCAGCCTCAACACCTTCTTCAATACTCGTTACTGCTTTACCCAACGGGCGCGGAATTTCCAGTTCATTCAGCAATGCTTCAAAGGCTTCCCTGTTTTCTGCACGCTCAATGGCATCACAATCGGTGCCAATGAGCTTTACGCCCCTATCTTTTAAAGAAGCAGCCAAATTTATGGCAGTTTGTCCGCCTAAGGTAGCAATAACGCCTAAAGGTTTTTCCAGAACAATGATGTTCAACACATCTTCTGTACACAGGGGTTCAAAATATAATTTATCAGAGCAAGTGTAATCCGTAGAAACAGTTTCCGGATTATTGTTAATGATGATTGCCTCGTAGCCTGCTTCTTTAATGGTTTTAACGGCGTGAACAGTAGAATAGTCAAATTCCACGCCCTGTCCAATTCTGATAGGACCGCTTCCCAAGACTACAACCTTTTCCTTATCTGAAACAATACTTTCGTTTTCAATTTCGTAGGTGGAATAGAAATAAGGGATGTAGCTATCAAATTCCGAAGCGCAGGAATCTATCATCTTGTACACAGGCATAATGCCATTTTGCATACGCAAAGCATAAACTTCTTGTTCCGTCATCTTCCACAGCTCACCAATGGCACGGTCACAAAAGCCTGTTTCCTTGGCAAGGCGTAATACTTCCATGTCAAGCTTATTGTTTTTTAAATAACCTTCCACGGCTACAATTTTCTGTAGCTTACTGATGAAAAACTTATCAATACCAGTAGCATTAATTATCTTATCAACATTGCAATCCAAGCGTAACAATTGAGCGATTGCGTAAACTCTATCATCAGTACCAGCTTCAATGTACTTTAACAATTCATCCTGACCCATGGAGTCAAACTTGGGATGTTTCACGTGAAACAATCCTATCTCAAGGGAACGTACTGCTTTTAAAAAGCTTTCCTCAAAATTTCTACCAATGCTCATAACTTCGCCGGTCGCTTTCATCTGGGTTCCTAAGGTGTTATCTGCATCAGTAAATTTATCAAAAGGAAAACGCGGCATTTTTGTCACTACATAATCAAGAGCAGGCTCAAAGGCAGCAGGAGTGTTTGCCAACTTTATTTCATCCAGCGTCATGCCAATCCCAATTTTCGCTGATACTCTGGCAATTGGATACCCACTTGCCTTAGAAGCTAAGGCAGAAGAACGAGACACCCTGGGATTTACTTCTATTAAATAATATTGGAAGGAATGTGGGTCAAGAGCGAACTGCACATTACAACCGCCTTCAATTTTCAACGCACGGATAATTTTCAAAGCACTGTCCCTAAGCATTTGGTATTCTTTATTGCTTAAAGTCTGGGACGGACAAACCACAATAGAATCGCCCGTATGTATGCCTACGGGGTCAAGGTTCTCCATGTTACAGATTGTAATTGCAGTATCGTTGCCATCACGCATAACTTCATATTCAATTTCTTTATAGCCCTTAATGCTTTTTTCTACTAACACCTGCTTAACAGGAGAAAGAGCAAGGGCATTTTTCATTAACGTCCTAAATTCGGAAGCATTATCTGCAAAACCGCCGCCAGTACCACCCAAAGTAAAGGCTGGACGCAAAACTACGGGATACCCAATCCTTTGGGCAATGGTCAAACCCTCTTCAAGATTAGTAGCAATGTCAGAAGGAAGAACAGGTTCACCCAAGCTTTGACATAGTTCCTTAAAAAGCTCCCTATCCTCCGCCTGTTCAATACTTTTACTAGATGTTCCTAAAAGTTCAACACCACAGTCAGCAAGCACGCCCTTTTTTTCCAGTTGAATGGCAAGGTTCAAGCCTGTTTGTCCGCCAATTCCAGGAAGAATGGCATCAGGATGCTCACGATAAATAATTTTTGTCAGGTATTCCAAAGTCAACGGTTCCATATAAACTTTATCAGCTATACTGGTATCCGTCATAATGGTAGCCGGATTAGAGTTACACAGAACAACTTCATAACCCTCCTCCTTTAAAGCGAGGCACGCCTGAGTTCCTGCATAATCAAATTCAGCAGCTTGTCCTATAACAATGGGTCCACTACCAATTACCAGAACCTTTTTAATATCCGTTCTTTTAGGCATGCTCTTTCGCCTCCTCCATTAAATCCACAAACTGCTTAAAAAGATACTTCCCATCCTGCGGACCAGGTGCGCTTTCAGGATGATACTGCACGCTGAAAACCTTATCCTTTACGCAACGCATTCCTTCCACAGTATCATCAAGTATATTTAAATGAGTAATCTCCAAGGGAGTTGCTCTGATACTTTCCGGTTCCACTGCGTAGGAATGATTTTGAGAAGTTATTTCAATTTTATTATTTAACAAGTTACGTACAGGATGATTGCCCCCACGATGACCAAATTTTAATTTATAGGTCTGCCCGCCATAGGCAAGAGCAAGCAGTTGATGACCAAGACAAATACCAAAGATTGGATACTTACCCAAAAGCTTACGTATATTTTCAATTAGCTCTTGTACATCTTCGGGGTTACCCGGTCCATTGGAAAGAAAGATGCCATCAGGAGCAATACGCTCTATAACTTCCACAGATGTATTCCAAGGCACACGAGTCACCTGACAACCAAACTTGTTCAGCTCACGAATGATATTCATTTTTATGCCACAGTCTATGGCAACCACATGAAATTTAGGATTCTTCACATTATAGCGCCACATACATTGACAACTTACCTGTTCAACAGCATCTGTAGGCAAGACACTTACCCTTAAAATTTCTAAACCTACATCCAAAGGAGTACTCGCCTTAGTTATCAATGCCTTAGAACTACCAAAATCTCTTATGGCACGTGTCAGCTTGCGTGTATCAACCCCATACACGCCTGGAATGCTAAATTCCTTCATTACCATAGCTAAAGTTTTAGTGCTGCGAAAATTGGAAGGCACATCATTATATTCTCTTACAATCATTGCCCCAATGGTAGGAGTTTCTGTTTCATAATCATCATCTGCCATACCATAGTTGCCAATTAAAGGATAGGTCATAACTACAGCTTGATTAGTATATGACGGGTCGGACAAAATTTCCTGATAGCCAGCCATAGACGTATTAAAAACTATCTCGCAAACCTTATCCTCGTCGTAGCCAAAACCAAAACCGTAATATTCCTGTCCATTTTCCAAAATAATTTTCTTATTATAATTCACGGTCATGAGAGCACCTCATTTTTTCTTGTGAGAAAGTTTTTGCTCAAATCTATTTTTACTGCCTGCGTGAAGAATAGAAGTTGGATACTCATTGGTAAAGCAGGCACTACAAAAATCGTCATTCCCTACAAGTTCACGCAGTTCATCCGTTGCCAGATAACCAAGACTATCCACGCCAATTATTTTCGCAATCTCTTCCACAGTATGATGGAAGGCAATCAAATTTTCTTCAGAATCAATATCAGTTCCATAGTAACAGGGATGTAAAAAAGGTGGTGCAGAGATACGCATATGAATTTCTTTAGTACCAGCCTCACGCAGAAGCTTAACAAGTCTTTGACTCGTAGTTCCGCGCACGATGGAATCATCTACCAAAACTACGCGTTTCCCCTTAACGCTGGCTTCTATGGCACTCAACTTAATGCGCACTTGGTCAAGACGAAGCTCCTGCTCAGGAGCAATAAAGGTTCTGCCAATATATTTATTTTTCACCAGTCCTATTCCGTAGGGAATACCACTTTCCTGACTAAAACCCAAGGCTGCATCCAAGCCAGAATCCGGCACGCCTATAACCACATCAGCATCGACAGGATGATGTTTTGCAAGAAGTCTGCCTGCACGCAAGCGTGCTTCATATACGGAAACATCATCAATCACAGAATCTGGACGTGCAAAATAAATATATTCAAAAATGCAGGTACGCTTAGGACAATCATGGCAATGTTCCTTGTAGGAAGTAACGCCTTCATCAGTAAACGCAATTATCTCCCCCGGTTCCACGTCACGAATAAACTCTGCTCCTACTGCTTTTAAGGCACAGCTTTCAGAAGCAATAATGTAAGTGCCATCTAAAGTCCTCCCATAGCACAAAGGGCGAAAGCCGTGAGGATCGCGAGCGCAAATTAATTTTTGCGGAGACATCAACACCAAAGAATAGGCTCCGTCTAAAACCTTCATGGCAGCACTTACTGCTTTTTCCATAGAGCCAGTACGCAAACGCTCCTTGGTAACAATATAGGCAATAGTTTCCGTATCGCTGGTAGTATGAAAAATTGCACCACTTAATTCCAACACAGAACGTAATTCTTCCGCATTGGTAAGATTCCCATTGTGCGCTAATGCCATCTTGCCTTTTTGATGGTTCACTTCAATGGGTTGGCAGTTATTGCGATTGGTTGCGCCAGTAGTACCGTACCTAACATGCCCAACAGCCATTCTCCCCTTTGGCAGTTTAGCTAACACATCAGGCAAAAACACTTCATTGACTAAGCCCAAATCCTTATGGGAAGAAAATACTCCGTCATCATTAACCACTATGCCACAACTTTCCTGTCCACGGTGCTGTAAAGAATAGAGTCCGTAATAGGAAATACTTGCTACGTTACAAGGCACTGGTGCCATAACACCAAACACCCCGCATTCCTCATGAATACTCATTTTTCGCCTCCGTGTACTCGTTCTAATGCAGCTCCTACAAAGCCCTTAAACAACGGATGTGCTTTATTTGGTCTACTTTTAAATTCAGGATGATATTGCACACCCACATAAAAGCTTCTGTCACTAAGCTCTACGGCTTCAACCAACCTGCCATCTGGAGAAGTACCACTGAGTGTAAGTCCTTTTTCTTCGAAAGCCTCACGAAAATCGTTATTAAATTCATAACGATGTCTATGTCTTTCGCTGATTATTGCCTGTTCATAGCAGCGCTCCATTGTGGTACCAGCTTTAATGCGGCAGGGATAAGCGCCAAGGCGTAGAGTGCCACCTTTATCAAGAGCATCACTTTGTCCAGGCATAAAATCTATAACCTTATGCTTACACAGCTCATCAAACTCACCAGAATTTGCATCTTTGATCGCCAGTACATTTCTAGCGTATTCGATTACGGCAATTTGCATACCTAAGCAAATTCCAAAATAGGGAACAGCATTTTCTCTAGCAAACTTCGCCGCCAGAACCATTCCCTCAATACCCCTACTGCCAAAACCGCCGGGCACAAGAATTCCGTCAAGTTTTCCTAATTTTTCTTGAACATTTTCTGCAGTAATTTTCTCGGAATCAATCCAATGAATGCACACATGAGCATTATGATAAAAACCTGCGTGTTGCATGGCTTCCGCCACGGATAAATAAGCATCGTGAAGACCTACATATTTACCAACAAGACCTATATCAACACAATAAGGTCTACCTTTAATGCGTTCCACCATGGCAGTCCATTCTTTTAAATCAGGTTCCGGTGCAGCAATGCCCAGTTCACGACAAACAACTGCTGAAAAATTAGACTTTTCCAGCATTAACGGTGCTTCATAAAGATTATGCAAGGTGATGTTCTCAATGACACAATCAAGCTTCACATTACAGAACAAAGAAATCTTTTTGAAGATGGATTTTTCCAAAGGCTCATCACAGCGAAGCACCACAATACTAGGATTAATACCCATACCTTGTAATTCCTTAACTGAATGCTGAGTTGGTTTTGATTTATGTTCACCAGAACCACGCAGGAAAGGAACCATTGTTACGTGAATGAACAGACTGTTTTCCCTGCCAACCTCCAAAGAAATTTGACGTACCGCCTCAATGAACGGTTGAGATTCAATATCACCAATGGTTCCACCAATTTCAGTAATTACTACATCAGCATTGGTCTTCTTGCCTACACTGTAAACAAACTCTTTAATTTCATTGGTGATGTGAGGAATAACTTGCACAGTAGAACCAAGATATTCACCACGACGTTCTTTGTTCAGTACATTCCAGTAAACCTTGCCAGTAGTAAGATTGGAATATTTATTGAGCTCTTCATCAACAAAGCGTTCATAGTGTCCCAAATCAAGGTCAGTTTCGGCACCATCTTCGGTTACATAAACTTCCCCGTGTTGATAAGGGCTCATGGTACCAGGGTCAACGTTAATATAGGGATCCAGTTTTTGGGCGGCAACCTTTAGACCACGAGCTTTTAATAATCTGCCCAAGGAAGCAGCAGTAATACCTTTACCCAATCCCGACACAACACCACCGGTTACAAAAATATATTTAGTCATACATCTAACTCCTTTTATTCCCATTCCACAGTTGCAGGCGGTTTTGATGTTATATCGTAGACAACCCTTGTAATGCCTTGCACTTCATTGGTAATCCTGTTGCTCACCTTTTCCAATAATTCGTAAGGCAGGCGTGTCCATTCCGCCGTCATAAAATCATCGGTACTTACTGCACGCAAGGCAATAGTGTAACCGTAAGTGCGAGCATCACCTTTTACGCCTACGCTACGTAAGTCTGTTAGCACGGCAAAATATTGATTAGTCATAAATTCATAACCACTATTAACAACTTCTTCCCTAAAAATAGCATCTGCCTCTTGCAAAATTGACAGCTTCTCTTCTGTAACTTCGCCAATCACTCTCACTGCTAATCCTGGACCGGGAAAGGGTTGTCGCCATACTAATTCATTCGGTATCCCAAGACGTTCCCCAACTTCACGCACCTCATCCTTAAACAAATCTCGCAAAGGCTCCACAACTTCTTCAAAATCCATTAACCGTGGCAAACCACCTACATTGTGGTGGCTTTTAATCATGGCAGAATCTCCCTTGCCACTTTCCACCACATCGGGATAAATTGTCCCTTGCGCTAAAACATTTATATCACCCAATGCTTTGGCAACTTCTTCAAAAACACGGATGAAACTTTTGCCAATTATCCTACGCTTTTGTTCAGGCTCCGTTATGCCAGCAAGCAAATTCAAGAACCTATCCGCCACATTGACTCGAATTAAATTCATACCAAATTTTTGGCGAAAAACGTTTTCTACAAAATCATATTCACCCTTACGCAAAAGCCCATGGTCAACGAAAACACAAGTTAAATTCTGCCCTATGGCACGATGCAACAACATCGCAGTCACAGAAGAATCCACCCCACCGGAAAGTGCCAACAAAACTTTTTTACCAGCTAAATGCTTGCGATAATAGGCAATAGTAGTTTCCACGAAGTCTTCCATCTTCCAATCACCACTGCAATGGCACACTTCAAAAAGAAAGTTAGCAAGTATTTTGTTACCATACACACTATGGGTTACCTCAGGATGAAATTGCACACCATAAAGGTTACGTGATTCATCACACATAGCAGCACTGGGACATTTGTCAGTAGAAGCTATGACTCTAAAATCAACTGGTATTCTAACAACATAATCAACGTGGCTCATCCAGCAAATATTTTCTTCAGGAACACCTTTAAACAAGCAGCTATCCTTCACATAAACCTTAGTTTTACCATATTCGCCCCCACTTTCTGCATTACAAATCAAACCGCCAGCCATATACGCCATCAATTGCATTCCGTAACAAATTCCTAAAACCGGAATACCTGCATCTAAAATAGCAGAATCAAAACAAGGAGCATTATTATCGTAAACACTATCTGGTCCGCCGGTTAAGATAATTCCCTTGTAGCCACTATCTTTAATTTCGGCTACCGTTATTTTGTTGTAGGGTTTTATCTCCGCATAAACATGTTGTTCCCTTACACGACGAGCGATTAACTGATTGTACTGTCCGCCAAAATCAAGTACTAATATTTTTTCATTAACCATTCCAAAACTCCATCCATTATTTTTAGCATCTATTACACTAAACTTAAATACGTTCTTGCAAACGCTTCATTATTTCTGCATAAGCTTCTTCTACGCCACCAAGGTCACGACGAAAACGATCTTTATCTAATTTTTCCCCAGTCTTGCTATCCCACAAGCGACTGGTATCAGGACTAATCTCGTCCGCTAAAACAATGGTTCCATCATACAAGCGACCAAACTCTAATTTGAAATCCACCAAGGTTACCCCACACTCATCCCAAAAAGCCTTTAAAATTTCATTTACCTGCAAGGCATATTTTTTAATAAGTGCAATTTCTTCTTCTGTTGCCAGCTTCAAGGCTACAGCATGCTCCTCATTAAGCAATGGGTCTTCCAAAGCATCATTCTTATAAGAAAATTCAATGGTGGGTTTTGAAAAGACAATACCCTCTGCAACGCCATAACGTTTGGCAAAAGAACCTGCACTGACATTACGCACAATCACTTCTAAAGGTACAATGCTTACTTTTTTTACAAGGGTTTCCCTCTCATTAAGTTCCTCTACAAAATGAGTAGGCACGCCCATTTTCTCTAAGCGTTGCATCAGAAGATTACTCATCTTATTATTGATAACACCCTTTCCAACTATAGTCCCCTTTTTTAGGCCGTTAAACGCGGTCGCATCGTCCTTGTAAGAAACAATAACAAGTCTCGGATCAGGAGTGCTGTATAATTTTTTTGCTTTACCCTCGTATAATTCGTGAATTTTCTCCATTTTGGTTCCCCTCTTTACATTTCTAAGATAAACGCCAAAAAGTTGGATGACCAATCCAACTTTTTGACACTCTATAAAATTCATTTAATTCTTTTCCAGTACAAAGTCTGCATAGGCTCTCACAAGACCATGTTCAGCAGTATCAAGGCCTTTAACTTCTTCCTCCTCACTAACACGTAACCCAAATATTTTATCAATGAGGCTAAAGGTTAAAAGCATCATCACTGTAGTCCAAGCCAAAATTCCCAGAACGCCGAGACATTGTACTGTTATCAATTCAGCTTTGCCCGTGTATAACAAGCCTTCCAAACCAGCAGGTGCTTCTGGATTTGCTAAAAGACCTACTGCTAACGTACCCCAAATCCCACTTACAAGATGCACGCCAACTGCACCAACAGGGTCGTCAATATGTAGCTTCATATCCAAAAATTCTATGGATTCTACCACCAGAATGCCAGATACAACACCTACAACAAGGGCGCCCACTCCGTCCAGTGCATCACAACCAGCAGTGATACCAACTAAGCCAGCCAAAGAAGCATTTATACACATGGAAACATCTGGTTTGCCAAGCTTATACCAGGTATAAAGCATTGTAGTAAAGGTAGCAGCTGCCGGGGCTATGGTTGTTGTAAGGAAGATGGAAGTCAAAGCGGATATGTCCCAAGCAGCTGCACCATTAAAACCATACCAGCCAAACCATAGAATGAAGCTGCCCATTGCCCCCAAGACTATGGAATGACCGGGAATGGCATTAACCTTAATAAATTCCCCAGTTTCGTCTTCAATATATTTTCCTAAACGCGGGCCTACCATAATGGCGCCAATAAGTGCGCTTAAACCACCAACAGTGTGGATGGCAGCAGAGCCTGCAAAATCATGGAAGCCTTTTTGCGCGAGCCAGCCTTGACTGTTCCACACCCAACCTGCTTCCACCGGATAAACAAACAGAGAAATAATTGCAGAATATAAACAATATGAGCTAAATTTTGTTCTTTCTGCCATAGCGCCAGACACAATGGTTGCAGCCGTGGCACAGAACACCAGATTAAATACAAAATTGGACGCATGGTTTTTAATAAAGCCTGAGAAATCTGTAATGATTTCCAGATTAGGGATGCCAATAATTCCAAAGGCATAATCTTCTGCCATCATGAGGCTAAAGCCCACAAACATAAAGCAAATTGTACCAATGCAAAAGTCCATTAAGTTTTTCATGATGATGTTGCCTGCATTCTTAGCTCTGGTAAAACCACTTTCTACCATGGCGAAGCCTGCCTGCATAAAGAACACCAGGGCAGCACCCATTAAAAACCAAACGCCAAAAGCTTCACTTCTTGCTACATCCGTAGTAAGCTTCGTGATTTCTACTACATTCATAAAAATCCCCTCATTTTCCCCTCATTATGACCTTTCTTTTATTTCACACCAAACAGCAAGTCGCTATAAGTCGGGAAAGGCCAGTATTTTTTTGCCGTTAAAAGTTCTGCTTCATCGCAGGCAACTCTTAGTACATTCATTTTTTCCAACACATTATCACGGATAGCAAGAGCTTCCTCGCTAACATTCTTTGCCTTGTGCAGTTCTTGCAGTGCTTTTTCTAATTCTTCTATACAGCCTGCAATTCTATCTGTTAAAGCAGAAAGATTTTTGATTAGCTTGCTTTCATATTTACAAGGCAGCTCTGCATCAACAATTCTTTTCGCTGCCACAGCCTTGGCAACATCAGCGGCATAAGCCTCAATTGCGGGTGCAATAAGCGTCTTCGCCATACTTACCATGGTATTGGCTTCAATGATGACGGTCTTACAATAATTTTCCAGTTGAATTTCACATCTGGATTTCAATTCTGCTTCCGTAAAAACTTTATGCCCGACAAGCATATCCACATTCTTTTTATCTAATACGTGAGGTATGCAGTCTGGAGTAGTGCGATAATTGCACAAACCTCTTTGTTCAGTTGCCTCTTTTATCCAAGCTTCATCGTAACCATTGCCATTAAAAATAATGCGTTTATGGTCTTTGATAGTTTTCTTAATCATTTCATGTAAGGCAGTTTCAAAATCTGCTACGCCTTCCAATCTATCTGCGTAAACTTTTAAGCTTTCTGCCACAGCTGCATTCAACATAATGTTGGCACAAGCAATACTGTTAGAAGAGCCAAGCATACGGAACTCAAATTTATTGCCAGTAAAGGCAAAGGGAGAAGTTCTGTTGCGGTCAGTAGTATCACGATTGAATTTAGGTAACACATCAACGCCAAGCTTCAACTGTGTTTTTGCTGCGCCTTTATACGGATTTCCAGTTTCGATAGCTTCCAAAACTTCTGTAAGCTCATCGCCTAAGAACATAGATACAACTGCCGGCGGAGCTTCGTTAGCTCCAAGGCGATGGTCATTTCCAGCAGTAGCCACGGAAATACGCAATAAGTCTTGGTAATCGTCGACAGCTTTTATCACTGCACACAAGAACAATAAAAATTGTGCATTTTCATAAGGCGTAGCACCCGGTGCCAACAAGTTAATACCAGTATTAGTCGCCATGGACCAGTTGTTATGCTTACCACTACCATTTACTCCTGCAAAGGGTTTTTCATGTAACAAGCAAACCAAACCGTGTTTAGCAGCAACCTTTTGCATAATCTCCATAGTCAGTTGGTTGTGGTCTGTAGCAATATTTGTAGTTGTGAAAATTGGAGCCAGCTCGTGTTGCGCAGGAGCAACTTCATTGTGTTCAGTTTTTGCTAGAACGCCCAGCTTCCACAATTCTTCATTCAGTTCTGCCATAAAAGCAGCAACCTTAGGTTTTATAGCGCCAAAATAGTGGTCATCCATTTCTTGTCCTTTAGGAGGTTTAGCACCGAAAAGAGTGCGACCAGTAAATTTAAGGTCAGGTCTTTGTTCATACATTTCTTTGCTAATCAAAAAATATTCCTGTTCCGGACCTACGTTGGTGTGTACACTTTTCACGTCCTTATTGCCAAACAATTTCAGAATGCGCAATGCTTGTTTATTCAACGCTGCCATAGAACGCAAAAGTGGAGTCTTTTTATCTAAGGCTTCACCATTGTAAGCACAGAAGGCTGTAGGAATACACAATGTTTTATCTTTGATAAAGGCAAATGATGTAGGATCCCAGGCAGTATAACCCCTAGCCTCAAAAGTTGCACGCAAGCCACCGGACGGGAAAGAAGAAGCATCGGGTTCGCCTTGAATAAGCTCTTTACCAGAGAACTCCATAATTACACCACCATCATCAGTAGGAGCAATAAAGCTATCGTGCTTTTCGGCGGTAATGCCAGTCAAAGGTTGGAACCAGTGAGTAAAATGAGTAGCGCCATTGGCAACAGCCCAATCTTTCATAGCATCAGCAACTACATTGGCAACGCTACTATCCAAACGAACCCCTTCCTCTCTGGTTTTTTTCAGAGATTCATATACCTCTGTTGGCAATTTGGCTTTCATAACTTTATCGTTGAAAACCAAACAACCAAAATAATCAGGTACACTTCTCATAACTAACTCCTCCTTCTGCTTTGTTTGCAAATAAAAAAGGCGACTCTGATGTTCCAAACATCAAAGACGCCATTGCCTTACAAACATATTATATTCTATAATTACATACCAAAAAGGCTTCCGTATTTTTACAAAGCCCTTTGCCTTTCACGCTATGAATTATACACCCCATATCGAACATTGTCAACGAAACCTTTGTGAACTTTTTCTGAATCATCCAATCTGAAATATTGCGAAAATTTGCTTATTCCTTGACACAGATGCACTTTAAGAACTATAATATCCACGAAAAAAGCGATTGTATTTTACCGAACAATTTTTATATTAATCAGTTATCGTTCGGAACAAAAACCTCACCGCCAATAGTAATATCAAGGAGATTTGCCTTATGAGTTTTAAAGAACATACCTACAACGTATTGATTCTTTCTGCATCTGAAAGTTTCAATGCAATTTTAGATAACATACTTCATCAAGGCACTTATCCAGAAAAACAATTCTTTTCTAGCTTCGCAAACGCCAGCAAAGCACTGGAATCTAAAAGCTACGACTTTATAATCGTCAACACTTCTGCTCAAGCAGATATTGGTATCCGTTTCGCCTTGAACGCGTCCAAAGCCAATGACAGTATCGTTCTGCTCCTAGTAAAAAGCGAAGACTACGACGAAACCTATGACCAGATTGCTGAACAAGGCATCTTCCTTCTTGGCAAACCTCTTGGCAAACAGACATTGCTTGCAACTATTTCGTGTATGGCAAGCGCCAAGGAACGGATGCGCACATTGACAAATAAAGTTCATCTCGCAGAAGAGCAGGCCGCAGAAATTCGTTTGACCAATAGAGCCAAATGGCTTTTAATTGACAAGGAAGGTATGACTGAACAGGAGGCACACCGCTTTATAGAAAAACAAGCCATGGATTCCTGCTCGCCCCGCAAAAAGATTGCTCTCGAAATTATACATAAATACATATAACAAAGGGCGCTCCAGCAAAGGAGCGTCCTTTAATTTTTATAACAACTCTTTAAGCACGATGGTCTGCTCACGATTGGGTCCTACGGAAACTATACCAAGTCCAACGCCTGCAACCTCACTTAAACGTTCCAAATATTTTTTAGCATTTGCGGGTAAATCTTCATATTTACGAATGCTGCTGATATCCGTAAGCCAGCCATCAAATTCTTCATAGATAGGCTCCACTTGCGCCAAAACGTTTAGGCTGGCAGGAATGCGTTTTAATACTTCACCTTGATATTTGTAGCCAACACACATCTTAATTTTAGGCAAGCCATCTAAAATATCAAGACGAGTAATCGCCAAATAATCTAAACTGTTCAACCGAGCGCTATAACGAAGCATAAAGGCATCTAACCAGCCACAACGACGAGGACGACCAGTAACTGTTCCGTATTCACGTCCTGTTTCGCGCAAATAGTTACCATCTGCATCAAAAAGTTCTGTTACAAAGGGACCTTCGCCTACGCGAGTGGTATAAGCTTTTACTACGCCAACAACGTGGTCAATATTTTTCGGACCGATACCACTCCCCGTACAAGCATTGCCACCTGTAGGGTTAGAGCTTGTAACGTAGGGATAAGTGCCATGATCTATATCTAAAAATGTAGCTTGCGCCCCTTCAAACAAAACCTTCTTGTTTGCCGCAAAGGCTTCGTCCAATATCACACCTGTATCAGTAACATAAGGACGCAGTTGTTCTGCGTAGCCTAAGTATTCTTCTAAAACCTCTTGGTAAATAAAAGGTTTTGCCCCATAAATCTTGGTGATGATTTCATTTTTCGCCTGCAAATTAATCTTTAATTTTTCAGCAAAGGTTTCAGCCTCCAGCAAATCGCAGATGCGGATACCAACCCTTGCCACCTTATCCATATAGCAAGGGCCAATGCCACTTTTGGTAGTTCCTATTTTATGACTGCCTAAAGCATTTTCTTGTAGTTCGTCCAACCTTTGATGATAAGGCAGTACAACATGGGCACGGTCTGAAATAACTAAATTTTTACAAGCAATACCTTTAACCTGCATACCTGCAATTTCTTCCAGTACAACCTTGGGATTAATGACTACACCATTACCTAAAATATTTATTTTGTCAGGGAACAAAACTCCTGACGGAAGCAAGCGCAGTTTATAAGCAATATCATTTACCACAACAGTATGCCCTGCGTTGGAACCACCAGAATAACGTACTACCGCATCAGCTTCTTGCGCTAAATAATCTACAATTTTACCCTTGCCCTCGTCTCCCCATTGAGCGCCTAATACGATTACAGATGCCATAATATCATCTCCCTCTTACAACCCAAACCTGGACATAATCAAATCAATATGACGAAGCATAGGCTTCGGATCAAAACACTCTTCAATTTCATCAGTAGCAAGATACTCTTTGATGTCAGGATCATTTGCTACATTAGTTTTAAAATCGGCACCTTCTAGCCAACGCGCCATGGCATTGCGTTGCACCCACTTGTAGGCATCTTCACGAAGCACGCCTTTGCTAACTAAAGCAATCAACAGGTTTTGACTATAGATGAGACCACCGGTTTTATTGAGATTTGCCAGCATAGCTTCCGGATAAACAAGAAGCTTGTCGATGATATTAGTAAATTTACGGAGCATGTGGTCAAGAGCAATGCAGGCATCCGGTAAAATTACACGTTCCACAGAAGAATGAGAAATATCTCTTTCGTGCCACAGGGCAACGTCTTCTAAAGCAGCCATTGCATAGCCACGCAAAAGGCGTGCCATACCAGAAACCTTTTCACAGGTAATAGGGTTGCGCTTGTGAGGCATTGCAGAGGAACCTTTTTGCCCCGGCGCAAAATATTCTTCGGCTTCACGGATATCAGTACGTTGCAAATTGCGAATTTCCGTAGCCATTTTGTCTAAGGAAGAACCAATAATCGCTAAGGTTGTCAAAAAATCTGCGTGTCTATCTCTTTGAATCACTTGAGTTGCCAGCTTCACTGGTTGCAAGCCAAGATGTTCACATACATATTCTTCTACGAAGGGGTCAACATTGGAATAGGTACCAACTGCTCCGGAAAGCTTACCAACGCGCACAAATTCTCTAGCTTGTTTTAAACGTTCAATATTCCGTTCTGTTTCGTCCATCCACAAAGCAAACTTCAAGCCAAAGGTCATAGGCTCCGCATGTATGCCGTGAGTACGCCCAATCATAATCGTATATTTGTGTTCTGCAGCACGGCGTTTTAAAACAGCGTGAAATTTTTCCAAGTGTTGCAAAAGCAAATCTGCTGCCTGCACCATCATATAGCACAAAGCAGTGTCTTTAACGTCACTGGAAGTTAGCCCTTTATGAATGTACTTAGAAGAATCACCTACATATTCAGCAACATTGGTTAAAAACGCAATGATGTCATGGTTGGTAACTGCTTCAATTTCTTTTATGCGTTCAACACGAAAATCAGCCTTAGTTTGGATTTCCCGCAACGCATCATCGGGAACAATGCCTAATTTGTTCATAGCCTCGCACGCTAAAATTTCTACCTTTAACATCGTACGAAACTCATTCTCTAAAGACCAGATGTTCCCCATTTCAGGATGAGTATACCGTTCAATCATAATATATGCCCCCTCAATCATAGCTAAGAAAATTTATAACGTTCGCATTTTTGAACATTATCAATAAATTTTCCAGACTAATTATAATCCCAACTATTTTCAATTGCAATATTTTCGAACATTTTTTGCCACCCATTATTTAAAGTTCGAAAATTTTTTATTATTCAGCAAGCGTCTTATTTTTAAACAAACCCTCACCTTAGAACAAAAAGGCAATAAAAAAACTGCCTCATTTTCTGAGGCAGCTTTGTGTTTAGATTAGAGTTTAATTTCGAAATCTTTTCTTTCCAAATTGTGGATAGCGTCAACGAAGCGTACAGTTCCGGTTTTGTAACGAGCAGAAATGGTATGAGTACGAACACCGCCATTGAAGAAGCGGAGACCATTGAGCATATTGCAGTTG
>JBGVIJ010000058.1:0-17434 GCA_045123075.1 Phascolarctobacterium sp.
TGGGATACACGTGCTGCCATCGGAACTGCAGATACACCTGCGGAACCGATCAACGGGTTGGTTTGACCACCGTCGAGTTTGCACATGAGGGTACCGAACATAGCGCCCATAGCAGTACCTGCAATGAATGCTACCAAGCCCCAGCCGATGATCAGGATGGTTTGATAGTTCAAGATGGATTCTGCGGACATGGTGCAACCAGTACCGGTAGCGAGCATGATGGTTACGATGTTCATCAAAGCGTTTTGTGCGGTGTCGGAGAGACGATCCAAGCAGCCTGCTTCTTTGAACAAGTTACCGAGCATCAACATACCAATCAATGCGGTTACGGAAGGCAACAGCAAGGAGATGATGATGGTGCACATGATCGGGAATGCGATTTTTTCGAAGCGGGATACCGGACGCAATTGTTTCATAACAATTTTGCGGTCAGCTTCGGTGGTGCAGAGCATCATGATAGGCGGTTGAATCAGCGGAACCAAAGACATGTAAGAGTATGCAGCTACTGCGATAGCGCCCAACAATTGGGGAGCCATTTTAGCAGCCAAGTAGATGGAGGTCGGGCCGTCAGCGCCACCGATGATACCGATAGCAGCTGCTTCTTGTACGGAGAAGCCCAACAACATAGCGCCGAGGAGTGCTACGAATACGCCACCTTGAGCAGCAGCACCGAGCAACAAGGTTTTCGGGTTAGCAAGCAAAGGACCGAAGTCGGTCATTGCGCCTACGCCCAAGAAAATCAACGGCGGGAATACTTCGTGGTGAATACCATACATAATTACGGACATAACGCCAGGAGCGTCAAAACCGTTTTTAGGAATGTTTGCGAGAATGCAACCAAATGCGATCGGAGAGAGCAACAGCGGTTCGAAACCTTTGCCGATTGCCATGTAGAGAAGGATGAGACCTACGCAAATCATAATAACATGGCCGCCAGTCAAAGCGGAGAAACCAGAGTCAGCCCAAACAGACGCTAAAGCAACGATAAAAGCTTCCATTTAATAGCCTCCAAATTTTCAATTTGGGAAGGGCTCTTGCGAAGGAGCCCTTCCAAAGATCAAAGTTATTGTAATTCTAGTTAAAAATGCGAACTTATAACTAAGAATTAGAGAACGATCATAACGTCGCCGGTGGAAACGGTTTGGTTAGCGGAAACGCGAACGTCGGAAACAGTGCCGTCAGCCGGAGCCATGATTTCGTTTTGCATTTTCATAGCTTCGAGGATCATGAGAACGTCGCCAGCTTTAACTGCGTCGCCAACTTTAACGTTTACGGACAATACTTTACCAGGCATCGGAGCGGATACGGTGGTAGCACCTGCAGCAACCGGAGCGGGAGCAGCAGCCGGAGCCGGAGCAGGAGCAGCTTTCGGAGCGGGAGCAGCAGCCGGAGCGGGAGCAGCTTTCGGAGCAGGAGCAGCTTTCGGAGCAGCAGCAACTGCGCCAGCTTCTTCTACACATACTTCATAAGCGGTACCATTAACGGTGATAGTGTAATTTTTCATGGAAATGAATCCTCCTTAAATCTCGTATTTAAATAAATAGATTTAGATAAATTTTTTAAGTTAAAAACTTAAATTAGAAGCATTGGTTACGAACGGTGTTAGCTTCTACGCGTGCAGCGTTGGTCCAACCTGCGTTGGGAAGACGACGAACGTAAGCAATATCTTCAACAGAGCAGCCACAAGCTGCTACTGCTGCAGCGATAACAGCGATGATTTCATCGTTGTTGGAAGCTGCCGGAGCTGCTGCCGGAGCTGCAGCGGGAGCTGCTGCCGGAGCAGGAGCTACTGCGGGGGCATTAGCTTTTTTTTTAGTGGGATCGATAATTTGGAGAACGCTCATCATTGCGCCCAAAGCGATCAACACGCCGAATACGATGGTCATGTTGATAAGAGCAATCAACCAAGGATTAGTGGTAACGGGACCCATTTATTTCACCTCATCTTTATTTTAGAATTAAGCACTAAGCAATTTTAAGCTGCGAATTACAGAGGAATGTTGCCGTGGCGTTTTGCCGGACGGGTTTCGCGTTTGGATTCAAGCATTTGCAAAGCGTTGATGATGGTGGGACGAGAGTTTTTAGGTTCGATAACCATGTCAACCATACCGCGCATAGCTGCTTGATACGGAGTAGCAAAGTTGTCGATGTATTCTGCGGTTTTAGCTTGTACATCAGGATCGTTTTTGAAGATGATGTTAGCTGCGCCAGCAGGACCCATAACTGCGATTTCTGCAGTCGGCCAAGCGATTACTTGGTCAGCGCCCAAGTCTTGGGAGCACATTGCCAAGTAGGAACCGCCGTAAGCTTTACGGGTAACCAAAGTGATTTTGGGAACGGTAGCTTCAGAGTAAGCGTACAGCATTTTAGCGCCGTGACGGATGATGCCGCCGTATTCTTGGTTGCAACCAGGCAAGAAGCCAGGAACGTCAACGAGGTTCAACAAAGGAATGTTGAAAGCGTCGCAGAAGCGGATGAAACGGGAAGATTTGTCGGAAGCATTGATGTCCAAGCAGCCAGCCATAACTTTCGGTTGGTTAGCAATGATACCTACAGTTTTGCCGTCCATACGAGCGAAGCAGGTGATGATGTTGGTTGCCCAATATTTTTGGGATTCATAGTATTCACCGTTGTCAACGATGGATTTGATTACGGTGTACATATCGTAAGCTTGGTTGGAGTTGTCAGGCAACAAGGTGTTCAAGCTTTCGTCGATACGCATCGGGTCGTCACCAGTTTCTACGATCGGAGCGCATTCCATGTTGTTGGAAGGCAAGAAGGAGAGGAGGTAACGGATTTGTTGCAAGCAGTCTTCGTCGTTTTCAGCTGCGAAGTGAGCAACACCAGAAGTGGAGTTGTGGGTCATAGCGCCGCCCAATTGTTCTTGGGTAACGTCTTCGCCAGTTACGGATTTAACTACTGCAGGACCGGTAATAAACATTTTGGAAGTGTTTTTTACCATGTAGATGAAGTCGGTCAGAGCCGGACTGTATACAGCGCCGCCTGCGGAGGGACCCATGATAGCGGAGATTTGCGGTACAACGCCGGAAGCAATGGTGTTTTCGAAGAAGATTTTGCCATAGCCAGCCAATGCGTCGATAGCTTCTTGAATACGAGCGCCGCCGGAGTCATTCAGACCTACGAGCGGAGCACCCATTTTCATAGCCAAACGTTGAACTTTAACGATTTTAGCTGCGTGCATTTCGCCGAGGGAGCCGCCTTCTACGGTGAAGTCTTGTGCGAATACATAAACAAGACGACCATCAACAGTGCCGTAACCGGTGGTTACGCCTTCACCCGGAAGTTCTTTCTTTTCTTGACCGAAGTTGGTGCAACGATGACGAACGAAACGGTCCAATTCTACGAAGGAGCCTTCGTCGAGGAGAGCTGCGATTCTTTCACGTGCAGTCATTTTGCCGTCAGCGTGTTGTTTAGCAACACGTTTTTCACCGCCAGCAGCGATGATTACTTCGGCTTTTTTGAGCATTTTCTCAATTCTTTCTTGAGTAGACAATGTCTTACACCTCCATCAATTATTGGGAGAACAAATTTTATATACATGTGCAGAACGTGTCACTTGCACGTCCTGCACCATGTAACAATGTTAAAAATACCTAAGATAATTTATAAACCTAAGCTTATAAATTAGTCAACATAGGTAGCAGCCGGTTGGCAGAGTTCCAACAAGCAGCCAGCAGATTTCGGATGAACGAAAGCAATTTTCATTGCGCCAGCGCCGTTACGAGCAACTTTATCGATCATGGAGATGCCAGCAGCTTGCATATCAGCGATAGCAGCTTTGATGTCATCTACGCGGAGAGCGATGTGTTGGATGCCAGGGCCGTTTTTAGCGATGTATTTGCCGATCGGACCATCGTTGTTTTCGGTGATGTCAACGAGGAGTTCAAGCAAAGTTTCGCCGCAGGGAATGAATACGGTAGCTACGCCTTGTTCTTTAACTTCTTCTTTGTTGGTGATTTCCAAGCCGAGAACTTCGGTGTAAATTTTTGCAGCTGCATCGAGGTCAGCGCAAGCAATACCAATGTGGTCTACGCAAATAGTTTTGAATGCCATAGTAAATTCCTCCTAAATGTTTGAATTTTGGTTGTTTTATTTTAAAACTTTACCAACGATATCATCAACGACAGAGTAAGGTTCGATTTCACGATTTTGCATTTGAACTACGAGAGCATCAAATTCATCAGTGGAAACTACTTCTTTGTCGATGTAGCGATTTACACGGTCATTGAGCATAGCAGTAACTTCGTTTTTGATACGAGCTTTACGGATTTCTGCCAAACGACCAGATTCAATCAAATATGCTTTGTGAGCTTCAATGGAGTCCACAACAGCTTCTATACCTTCACCCTTGCTAGCTACGGTCCTGTTAATCGGAGGACGCCAGCCAACATGTTCGGGATTTAATTCGAGCATCATTTCAATCTCAATGTTGAGC
The DNA here is from genome assembly GCA_045123075.1 of Phascolarctobacterium sp. Lineage (GTDB taxonomy): Bacteria > Bacillota > Negativicutes > Acidaminococcales > Acidaminococcaceae > JAHHUH01. Next base: position 4,457 of record JBGVIJ010000058.1, read on the forward strand.
TTGTCTGTACCTTCACGATCAGCTTTGTTGATAGTGAAAAGGTCACCGATTTCAAGTACACCTGCTTTAATAGCTTGGATATCGTCGCCCATGCCGGGGATTACAACTACCATAGTGGTATCTGCAGTTTTAACGATGTCAACTTCAGATTGACCAACGCCTACGGTTTCAACGATAACAACGTCCATGCCAAAAGCATCCATAAGTTTTACAGCATCGCCTGCTTTTTGGGAGAGGCCGCCGAGGCTGCCGCGAGTAGCCATAGAACGAACAAAGATTCCTTCATCGGCCATCAAGTCCATCATTCTAATACGGTCACCAAGGATTGCACCGCCGGAGTACGGGCTGGTGGGGTCAATCGCTACGATACCTACGGTTTTACCGCGTTTGCGATATTCTTTTGCAAGTTTATCAGTAAGGGTGGATTTACCAGCACCCGGAGGGCCAGTAATACCAATTACATAAGCATTACCAGTATGGGGATAGATTTCTGTCATAATTTTGACAGCATCGTCATATTCATTTTCAACGGCAGTAATTGCCTTAGATAATGCAAGACGAGAATGATTTAATAATTTATCTACGATTTCCATAGTCACACCGCCTTGTCTTTGTCAGTGTATTTTTTAATGCAGGGCGGAAACACTCCGCCCTGCATAAAGGTTTAAAAGTTAATCGCTTAACTTTAAATTATTTTACGTTAGCGTTGATGAAGTCAACGATAGCGCTGGTCGGGGTGCCCGGGGTGAATACTTCTGCAACGCCAGCAGCTTTCAAGCCAGGGATGTCAGCGTCAGGAATAACGCCGCCGCCGATTACCAGAACGTCTTCCAAGCCTTTAGCTTTCAAGAGTTCTACGCAAGCGGGGAACAGGGTGTTGTGAGCGCCGGAGAGCAAGGACAATGCAACAACTTGTACGTCGTCTTGCAATGCAGCTTCAGCGATTTGTTCCGGGGTCAAACGGATACCAGTGTAGATTACTTCGAAACCAGCGTCGCGCAATGCACGAGCTACAACTTTAGCACCGCGGTCATGACCATCAAGACCCGGTTTAGCAACTAAAACTTTAATGTTAGCCATTATAAGTTACCTCCGTATATTGTTAGTGTTTACAAATTTTAGAATTAGAGAGTGATGTTAGCTTTGTATTCGCCAAATACTTTTCTCATAACGCCGCAGATTTCGCCTTCGGTAGCATATGCACGAACAGCTTCGAGGATGAACGGCATGAGGTTTTCTTCGCCTGCGCAAGCAGCTTCGAGAGCAGCCAAGGTTTCTTCAACTTTAGCGTTGTCACGACGAGCTTTCAATGCAGCGATTTTGTCAGCTTGCAATTTGCCTACAGAACCGTCTACGCGGAGCAAGTTTGTCGGGGGTTCTTCTTCTTGGGTGAATTTGTTAACGCCAACGATGATACGGTCGCCTTTTTCGATATCCATTTGCCATTTGTAAGCGGAGTCTTGGATTTCTTTTTGGATGTAGCCTTTAGCGATAGCTTCCGGAGCGCCACCGATTTCGTCGATTTTTTGGATGTATTCCCAAGCTTCAGCTTCGATTTTGTCGGTCAAAGCTTCTACATAGTAGGAACCGCCCAGCGGGTCAACGGTGTCAGCCAAACCAGATTCGTAAGCAACGATTTGTTGGGTACGGAGAGCGATGGTTACGGATTCAGTGGTCGGGAGAGCCAAAGCTTCGTCTTTGGAGTTGGTGTGCAAGGATTGGGTGCCGCCCATTACAGCAGCAGCGGTTTGCAATGCAACACGGATGATGTTGTTGTTCGGTTGTTGAGCGGTCAACATGGAGCCAGCGGTTTGGGTATGTACGCGGAGCATCATGGATTTAGCTTTTTTAGCGCCGAAACGTTCTTTCATAACTTTTGCCCATACACGACGGGAAGCGCGGAATTTAGCAACTTCTTCGAGTACGTTGTTGTGTGCATTCCAGAAGAAGGAGAGACGGCCAGCGAAAGCGTCTACGTCCAAACCAGCTTTGATAGCAGCTTCTACATAAGCGATACCGTCAGCGATGGTGAATGCGATTTCTTGAGAAGCGGTGGAACCAGCTTCACGGATGTGGTAACCGGAGATGGAGATGGTGTTCCACAGCGGTACGTTTTTGGAGCAATATTCGAAGATATTGGTGATCAAACGCATGGACGGAGCAGGCGGGAAAATGTAGGTGCCGCGAGCTGCGTATTCTTTCAGAATGTCGTTTTGGATGGTGCCGCGGAGTTTGTCAGCGGAAACGCCTTGTTTTTCAGCAACTGCAATGTACATAGCGAGGAGTACGGAAGCAGGAGCGTTGATGGTCATGGAGGTGGAAACTTGGTCGAGAGCGATGCCGTCGAACAGGATTTCCATGTCAGCCAAGGAGTCGATAGCTACGCCTACTTTACCAACTTCGCCTTCGGACATCGGGTCAGTGGAGTCATAACCGATTTGGGTCGGAAGGTCGAATGCGCAGGACAAGCCGGAACCACCGTTAGCCAAGAGGTAACGATAACGTTTGTTGGATTCTTCTGCGGTGGAGAAACCAGCGTACATACGCATGGTCCAGAATTTACCACGATACATGGTGGGTTGTACGCCACGGGTAAACGGATATTCACCGGGGAAGCCCAGTTTTTCAACATAGTCGAAACCTTCACCGAGATCCAACGGGGTGTACAATCTGTTAGGTGCGAGGTTTGCACGTTCAGGGTTTTTGTCGAGTTTAGCTTCTACACCAGCGGTGTATTTTTCTAAACCAGCTTTAATTTCTTCAAATGCCATTCTGAAAATCCTCCTTAAAATATTAGGTTTACATATTTCGGATTGGACTTATCCGAAACAATGGTGAGAGTGTTCCGTCAAAGACGGTATATGGCAAAGCTCACGCTTCGTCAACAAATTCATAAATTGCCCGCCCATAGAAATCCCTTCTATGGGCAAGGCACATTTTATAGTTTAACCTATTTTCAAAAACTTAACAAGAGTTTTTGAATTATTTTTCCATGGTGCCGGTAGCAACGAAACGGTTGTGGAAATCGAATGCTTCGGTCAGGATGTGCGGAGTTTGGCTGTTGCCGCAAGCTTCGCATGCACGGTTGAAGTAATCCAACAACATCGGTTGATATTTCGGGTTAGCAATTTTGTCAATGATAACCAGAGCGCGTTCTTTCGGGCAGAGACCGCGGAGGTCAGCTACGCCACGTTCGGAAACGATGATATCAACGTCATGTTCAGTGTGGTCGATATGGCTGCAGAACGGAACTACGGAAGAGATAGCGCCGCCTTTTGCCAAGGAGGTGGTGAAGAATACGGTCAAGAAGCCGTTACGAGCATAGTCGCCGGAACCGCCGATACCATTCATGATTTTGGTGCCGCAGATGTGAGTGGAGTTAACGTTACCATAGATGTCAACTTCGATAGCGGTGTTCATAGCGATAACGCCGATACGACGAGCAACTTCCGGGCTGTTAGCAACTTCTTGCGGACGGAGAATGATGTATTTTTTATATTCTTCAACGTTTTTGTAGAATTTTTCGAGGCATTCCGGAGACGGGGACAATGCAGTACCGGAGCAAACGCGGAGTTTGCCAGCGTCGATCAAGTCGAACATACCGTCTTGGATAACTTCGGTGTAAACGGTGAGGTCTTCGAAGTCGGAGTTAACGAGACCATTGATAACTGCGTTAGCAACGGAACCTACGCCAGATTGCAACGGCAACAAGTTTTTCGGCAAGCGGCCAGCAGCAACTTCAGCTTTGAAGAATTCTACCAAGTTTTTGCCCATTGCTTGAGCGTCTTCGTCGATAGCGCCGAGCGGACGAACTTTATCGGTGATGTCGCAAGCTACTACAGCAACGAGTTTTTCAAGTTCGCAGGGGATGTACGGGGTGCCGATGATAGTACCGGAGTCAACTACCGGGATGGGTTGACGGCACGGAGGATCCAGGGGAACATAGGAGTCATGCATGCCTTCGAGAGCTACCGGTTGGGTTACGTTAACTTCTACGATAACTTGTTTAGCAGATTGAACGAAGGAGGAGCTGTTACCCATGGAAGTGGTCGGGATCAAGCCTACTTTGCCTTCGCCGAGGTCGATGATTTTGCAAACTTCTACGATTGCAACGTCAACGTCGCGACGGTTTTCATAGAAACCATAACGGGACATTTGAGCTACATGGCTCAAGTGCAAGTCGGTGTATTTTACTTTACCGCAGTTGATAGCTTTACGCATATCGTTGTTGGTTTGGTAGGGCAAACGACGGTTAACTACGTCAACCAGTGCGGAGTCCATTTCGGGACCTACGGATGCGCCAGTCCAGAGGTTAATTTTGAAAGGAGCGGTTTTAGCTCTTTCAGCGAGAGCCAGAGGAACAGCTTTCGGGTAACCGGACGGGGTAAAACCAGAGGTACCTACGTTGTAACCATCTTGTACGAATTCTGCAGCAGCTTCAGCGGACATAACTTTGCCAGCTACTACGTCACAAATGCGATCTTTAATGTCGATCATTTTTTCTTCCTCCTTATTTTAGGACATTATGTTTATTAAGGTTTCCCTTATATAAAACCTATCTGCAGTCTGCTAAAAGCAGCCCTACACATAAGACTTTACCGTTTTAAAAGTGTTTCCAAAAATTTTGCAGACATTTCACAGTCTTCAATACTCGTATTCGACACACACAAAAAAACTCCTGCTAAAAAACACGAGATTTTTGGATATTATTCTACTGACTGATACAATTATAACACATTAAGCAAATTTCTTCACAGTTTTTTCAAACTTTTCTAGGGAAAATTTTTAATCACCGAGAAAAAATAATGCTGAACGAATAATATAATACCAAGAAAATTGTAACATTGCAAGTTTGTTGTTTACACTTTCTTCAAAAAATCCCCCTCTCATTTGTATTTGAGAGGGGGATTTATATTATTCATTTAATACAATTAACGTTTTTGCTCAGAATAGTGCGTATGCAAGAGACTATGCGCCTTTTCTCCAAGAGGTTTTCTGAGCCAAGTATCATAAAGGACTTTAATTTCAGGATTTTCGTGCGATTTTCGTAATTCGTTTGCTCTATCGCATTCAAAGAGAGCTTCACGACGTTTTTGTCTGATTTCTGCGTTGACGGGAACAGGTTGACCGCCACCACCTATGCAACCACCAGGACAAGCCATTACTTCGATGAAGTGATAATCAGCAGTACCTTCCTTAATTCTGTCCAACATCTTTTTAGCAGAAGCCAAAGTATGCACAACAGCAATCTTCACTTCGGTGTCCCCTACTTTAATTACAGCATCACGAGTTTGTTCCATGCCACGTACGTCATTATATTCTACGTTAGCAATTTCTTCGCCCAAAACAACTTCTGCCACAGTACGCAACGCTGCTTCCATTACGCCACCGGTAGTGCCGAAAATAACTGCCGCACCGGTACCAGCACCTAAAGGAGAATCGTAGTTTTCTTCAGGCAAATTAGCAAAATCAATACCTGCTTCACGAATCATACGACCAAGTTCACGGGTAGTGATTACGACGTCTACATCACGGTAGCCGCTTGCGCACATTTCTTCACGAGCCGCTTCTGCTTTCTTAGCAGTGCAAGGCATTACGGAAACGCAAACAATTTTCGCAGGGTCAATACCGGCTTTTTCAGCGTAGTAAGTTTTAGCGATGGCGCCAAACATTTGTTGCGGAGATTTTGCAGTGGAAAGGTGCGGTAATAATTCAGGATATTTCAACTCAATCATATTAACCCATCCAGGACTACAGGAAGTAATCATAGGCAGAACGCCGCCATTTTGCAAACGGTTCAGGAATTCGTGCCCTTCTTCCATAATTGTCAGGTCTGCAGAGAAATTGGTATCGAATACTTTGTCGAAACCCAAACGACGCAACGCAGCAACCATTTTACCAGTTACAACACTGCCCGCAGGAATTCCAAGTTCTTCACCAAGCGCAACACGTACAGCAGGAGCAGTTTGTACCAATACAACCTTTTCAGAATCGTTGATTGCTGCCCATACTTTATCAGTATCATCTTTTTCTACAATAGCACCGGTAGGACAAACGCTTGCGCATTGACCACAGTAAGTGCAAACTGCATCTTTTAAATCGCTTTCAAAAGCAGTGGAAACGATGGTATCAAAACCACGTCTTGCAAAGCTATATACGCTCATACCTTGTACGTCGCGACAAACACGAATGCAACGACCGCACAAAATACATTTTTCTTGGTCACGTACAATAGACGGATTGCTGCAATCGATGGTGTGAGTTTTTCTTTCGCCACCTTCAAAGCGAATTTTGCGCATACCTAAATCAGCGGCAATCTTTTGTAATTCGCAGTCACCACTTTTTTGACAGCTCAAGCAATCTTTCGGATGGTTGGCCAACAAAAGTTCTACTACCATTTTGCGAGCCTCACGAACTTTGTTAGTATTGGTGTTTACTACCATACCTTCACTTACAGGATATACGCAGGAAGCAACGAGAGTTCTTGCACCGGAAGCTTCTACCATACAAAGACGGCAAGCACCTTCAGGACGCAGTTCCGGATGGTAACACAAAGTAGGAATATGAATTCCTGCTGCTCTCGCCGCTTCTAAAATAGTCGCACCTTGAGGAGCTTGCACTTGCTTACCATTGATAGTTAAATTTACCATTGTCATTTTTAAGCTCCTCCTTAACCTTTAGTAATTGCCTTAAAGGGACACGCACCCATGCACGCACCGCATTTAATGCACAATGTTTGATCAATTTCATGTTTAGCTTTAATTTTGCCGCTAATAGCTTGTACCGGACAATTACGAGCGCAAAGACCGCAACCACGGCAGGCATCAGTAATAGTATAGTTAGCAAGTTTTTCGCATACGCCAGCAGGACAACGTTTTTCGTTGATGTGTGCTTCGTATTCGTGACGGAAATATTTCAAAGTACTGAGTACCGGATTAGGAGCAGTTTGCCCCAATCCGCACAAAGCAGTTTCTTTAATGTTTCTAGCAAGGCTTTCCAAAAGTTCAATGTCGCCTTCCATACCTTGACCTTCAGTAATGCGGGTAAGGATTTCCAGCATACGCTTGGTACCTTCACGGCAAGGAGTGCATTTACCGCAGGATTCAGATTGAGTGAAGTTCAAGAAGAACTTAGCAACGTCAACCATACAGGTGTCTTCGTCCATAACAACCAAGCCACCACTACCCATCATAGCGCCTGCTGCAATCAAAGAATCGTAATCAACGGGCAAATCAAGCATTTCTTCAGGCAAGCAACCACCGGAAGGACCACCAATTTGTACCGCCTTGAATTTTTTACCATTGGTAATACCGCCGCCAATATCATAAATGATTTCGCGCATGGTAATACCCATGGGAACTTCTGCCAAACCGGTATTATTAATTTTACCAGTAAGAGCAAATACTTTGGTACCTTTAGAACGTTCAGTACCATATTGACAATACCAATCCGCACCGTTAACGATGATTTGAGCAACGTTGGCAAAAGTTTCTACGTTGTTAATGTTAGTCGGTTTACCCCACAAGCCGGAAACTGCCGGGAAAGGCGGACGGGGACGAGGCATACCACGTTTACCTTCGATGGAAGCCATGAGTGCAGTTTCTTCACCGCAAACAAAAGCACCTGCACCTTCTTTGATGTGCAGTTTAAAATTGAAACCACTGTCAAAAATATTGTCGCCTAAAAGCCCCATTGCTTCTGCTTGTTCAATAGCAATGCGTAAACGCTTAATAGCCAAGGGATATTCTGCACGTACGTAGATGTAACCTTCGTCAGCTCCCATAGCATAACCACAAATAGCCATGCCTTCCAAAATTCTATGGGGGTCGCCTTCAAGAACGCTACGGTCCATAAACGCACCGGGGTCACCTTCGTCAGCGTTGCAGATTACATATTTTTTATCGCTTACAGATTTAGCTGCAAATTCCCATTTCATACCGGTCGGGAAGCCACCGCCCCCACGACCACGCAAGCCGGACTTTTTAACTTCATCGATAACTTCTTGCGGAGTCATGGTAGTTACAGCTTTAGCCAAGGCTTCGTAACCACCTACAGCAATGTACTCTTCAATTTGTTCCGGGTTAATAGCACCGCAATTAGCCAAAACAAGACGCTCTTGTTTTTTATAGAAACCAATTTCAGAATAGTTGGGTACTTGTTCCAAGCTCATAGGTTCACGATAAAGGAGACGGTCTACAATACGACCTTTATACAAATGAGTTTCAACAATCTCTTTAACATCTTCTACTTTTACTTTGCAGTAGAAGGTGCCTTCCGGATAAATGATTACCAAAGGACCATTTTCACAAAAGCCGTGGCAACCGGTTTCTACAACCATCACTTCATCCTGCAGGCCATAAGCTTCTAAATTTTGAGCGAAGGCAAGCTGAATATCTTTGGAACCCTTAGATTCACAGCCAGTACCGCCACAAACTAAAACGTGTGCTCTAATATGCTGCATAATACTTACCTCCTCAAATTAGTTTTCTTCGATTTTGCCTACAACAAGCTCTTCTACAATACGACCATTAACAACGTGGTCACCAATAATTTTTCTTACGTCTTCCGGTTTAACTTTACCGTAGGTAATGCGCGGTTCGCCCGGACGAATAACATCTACCAAAACTTCTTTTTCACACATGCCGATGCAACCGGTTTGACGAACTTGTACATCCACCAATTTACGTACAGCCAATTCCTCTAAGATTGCGCTCATTACTTCACGAGCACCAGCTGCGATACCACAGGTACCCATACCTACAACTACTACAGTGCCTTCGTTTCTGCGCAGTTTAATATCTGCTTTCAATTTTTCGCGTAAAGCTTGTAAATCAGCTAAACTTTTCATTCTATATCCTCCTTACCCTGAACAAGAGCAATTTCCTGTTTTAGATAATCCTCTATCCAGGTATAAACTTCTGGATTGGTAAAATCAGTGGCATCTCCTAAAACTTCTCTAATTTGGCAAGTATCAAAGACAAAACCCTTATCACCATTTTGATAAGCAAAGACCACATCAAGCCAAGGAGCACCAACTAAAAGTATCTTGATACTTTCGGCGATGTTACCCAAGGGAGGCCTATCAATATCATCCTTGTCCAGATACGCCTTGATGATAGTTCCCTCTCCCTCAACGGAATTGATATCAAGATGCCCACCACATTGCTGGCAAACCATATCAATAAAGGGTATCCCCATCCCTACCTTACGAGTTTTACGGGTAGTAACAAAGGGGTCACGCACAGCTTCCACCATTTCCTTACTCATACCGCTGCCATCATCTGTAATGCTAAAAGTAAAAAATCCCGCTTCATTCTCGTTGATAGTAATATTTACATTATGGGCGCCTGCTCCAATGGAGTTTTGCGCCAAATCTAAAATATGCAGTGAAAGCTCACGCATAAATTACTCGTACCTTTGCAAAATTGTAGCAACCTTATCCGGAGTCAAACGACCATGGGTATCATCGTTGATTTGCATTACAGGTGCCAAACCACATGCACCGATACAAGCAACAGTTTCCAAAGTAAAACGTAAATCGTCAGTAGTATGACCTGCTTTGATTCCTAATTCTTTTTCCAAGGTTTGCAAAATTAACTTACCACCACGTACATGGCAGGCAGTACCTTGGCACACGCGGATAATATTACGACCACGGGGATTGAGGTGAAACAAAGAATAGAAAGTAACTACGCCGTAAATTTCAGAAACAGGAATACCGGTCTTTTCAGCTACGTATTCCAGCACATCTTTCGGCAAATAGTTATACAAGCTTTGTACCTCTTGCAAAATAGGTATAAGGGAACCTTTTTTGCCTACGTATTTTTCTAAAATAGCATCAACCTGAACTTTTTCAGGGTTTTCGCAACCACAGCAACTGCACTTTTTGTCAATAAGGCTCATTTTTATTCTCCTTTACCTTTAGTGTAGATTGTTATTAGTATAGCATTATTATTTTAAGTATACAACGTTCTTTCACTACGCAAACGGTTTGTATACAGTATTAATCTTCAAAATTGGCAAACTGCCCCGGCAAACAGGAACGTCCTCCCGAATTTTGCAAAGCAAGTTTCAATTCAGCAATAGTCAATTCTTCAACAGTTAATAAGTTTTTAGGGCCTTGCACAAAATCTAAAATATTATGAGCATCAGAATTGGTTAGATAAGGCAAAAAGCCGGTCAGCCTTTGCAACTTACTTTGTAAATTCCGTTTCCAACCTGCAGTAGAAATCTCCGCTGCAACAAAACCAAAGTCGGGTTCGATAAAACCAAGCTGCCCAATAATACTGTAAGAAGGTCTATCAATATGAGCAGCAATAGCAATTCCACCCAAAGCATTCACTTCACGGACAACTTCCTCCGCCGTCATCGAGAGAGGTGCGTGCAATAAACGTTCATCTTCTCGCAGGAAGTTATCATTATCATCAACAACGAACTGAGCACCAAATCTATTAGTATCATTGGGCAAACCGTTCATCTTGCCATCCACAAGCTTTTGCCAGGCTACAAGCTGCTTCATCTTATCGAACAAAACTACAATATGTGCTTCTTCCAAACATTCAACTTCCATACCGGGGAAGACTTTTACTCCATAGCGTTCCCCTGCTTGCAGCGCAGCAACTACATTGGCAGACGCATTGTGATCCGTAATGGCAATAGCATCAATGCCAAACTCCGCCGCACGCATCACGACATGGTGAGGAGTCATCTCCACCTCAGCACAGGGAGAAAGCAAACTATGAACATGGAAGTCCGTCAAAAAAGTGCGCATTATTATTTACCAATACCCAATTCGTACAATTTACCAACAACTTCAAAAGCAGGTGCTTCCGTAGCGAAAATAACTACGTCATTCAGTTCTGCTTTATTCAGAGTATCTTCTGCAACAGGAGCATCACCCGCCACAATCACAGCAGAAAGTCCAATTAAAGAGGCTACTGCCGCGATGTTTTGATGTCCTTGCATAGTAACCCATACCATATCAGGTTCTGCCTGACCCATAACATTACTTAAAAGATCAGAAGCGTAACCGCCTTTAACTTCACCGTCTAAGGCAACATCTTCTGTAAGCAATTTTAAATTTAAAGCTTCCATCAGCTCGCTTACTTTCATCGTTCATCCTCCTCTACCGTGTTCAAGGATTGGGGTTCGTGTGAAATGGGAATTTGTTTTACCAAATCCATCATACCCTTCGCTAATTTATGGACACTGCCACGCAGTTTAAAAATGCAATCTATTTCGTGAGCTTTACCTTGTACAATATCTTCTGCCAAACCTTGGCAACTGGGAGCGCCACAAGCACCGCAGTTCAAACCGGGCAAAGCGTTCAGCACTTCTTCCATTTGTTCAAATTTCTTCATAGCTTCCATTATGTTTTCATCAAGATGCATCATAGGACGAGCTACAAGCTTTTTAAGATAAGCAGCAGATTTGGGGAAGTCTTCCAAAGTCATGCTGGCATTCATAGTCAATTCTCTATCAACGGGTTCTTCTACTCGCAACGCATTGATACGTCTACGCAAATTGGCTTCTGCAACGAATTTATTTTCTGCAGCAAGCACGCCACCAATACAACCACGCTCGCACATATTACATTCCACATAATCTAAGTTGGGCATCTTGTTCATAGAAATCTGCTCTAAAATTTCGTACACATTATCCACACCATGTACTGCCAAAGCATTATCAAGACCAGCGGAAGAAATTTCGCCGCCATAAGCGCCCCAACCCATCCCGTAGGAAGAACCGGTCATAACATTCAGCTTATTGTCGCCACCTAAACAATGAAGTAACTTACCGTAAACTTCTGCCAAACTAAAGCTACCGCTAAGCGCAGTCTTGCGCACATCAACAGATTGACGAATATTGGTTTCTTTAGAAGGGCAAGGAGAAATAAACCAAACACCAATTTTTTCAGAAGGCAGGTTTAATTTTGCCTCTGCCTTTTGGCGTACATAAATCGCCGCTGCTTCTGCAGGAGGCAGTACAGGGACAACTTGCTTAATAAGTTCCGGGAACTTAACTTGAATCAAGCGCAACACGGAAGGACAAGTACTGGAAATCAAAGGCTTTCGACCACCAGTATAGTTTGTAACGTAGGCTTCAATTTCTTTGGCAATATATTCAGATGCTAAAGACACGTCAAAAATTTCATCAAAACCTAAATTATGCAAGCCTTGCCAAATATCTTCCAAAGAAATGTGTTCCGGAAATTGAGAATACATGGAGGGAGCAGGCAAAACTATATTATAAGCATAATCTTCTAAACCATCTAAGGCAGCAGTTTTGATAGTAAATGCGTGATAAGGGCAAGTAGCAGCACAAGCACCACAGTCAATGCAACGGTCAGGCAAAATTTCTGCCTTGCCATTGCGCACGCGGATTGCTTCTGTCGGACAAGCCTTTACGCAGGATACGCAGCCCTGACATTTATCACGAAGCAAACGAACCGAATGGAAATATTCTGTCTGAGCCATCGTATCACCTCATTTCTTCAAAATTTATAAATCTTCGCTAATATGTTCAAATCGCATGGTGATGGTAGTACCTTCACCAACTACGGACTGGATATCAAATTTATCGGAGCATTTCACCATATTGGGCAAGCCCATACCTGCACCAAAACCCATTTGGCGCACATGGTCAGGGGCAGTAGACCAACCTTCTTGCAATGCCTTTTCAATATCAGGAATGCCGGGACCTTTATCAGTAACAGTAATAACTGTCGCATCAGAAAAAGCTTCAGCCGCTACATTACCACCACCAGCGTGAATGATAACGTTCATTTCTGCCTCATAAGTACCAATGGCAATACGACGTACGATATCAGCAGGCACGCCAATCATTTTAAGCATCTTCTTAATTTTGGCAGAAGCTTCTCCTGCACGTTCAAAGTCGCCGCCAACTACATCAAAGCTTAATTTTAAGGATTTATTTTCTTCCATAGCTGCACTCCTTCTTAGCACAACCACGAATACC
>JBGVIJ010000059.1:0-21919 GCA_045123075.1 Phascolarctobacterium sp.
CTTGACCATTCATCTTTATAATGCCCAACCCCAAAATGGTATAGCACTAGGCTTAAATTTTGACATAGCTAAACCCCAAAACGGTATAGCGCCAGCCCCAAACTTGACATAGCGGTGGGCTCAAATTATGACAGACACCCTAAATAAAAAGACGTGTAATTGTCGTGCCCATCAGCACACTCAACTACACGTCTTTCTTATTCTCCTAAAAATACTACACCAGTTTCTTTCATCAAACCAATGTAAGCATTCCCTTTATTGTTCCCATTGGCTAAACTAAAACATTTAATATCTCTACCTGTAACCTTCTTTGCGATTATCAAAGTAGTTGTTTGATAACTCACCACTTCTTTAATACAAGGTTCTTTAGTTAAAATAATTTCGATAGGTAATTTACTATCGTTGATGATAATCTGCGGGAAATTCTTTTTAACGTAATCTATTTTCTCATCTTTTTCGTTAGGATGCGGTTTATAGATTACTTTTTTATTTTCCGGCAAATCCTTCATCAAATTAGCAAGATATTTTTTCTCAACTGCATCTGGAATAATAGGTTGGCTCAAATAAACAAGGTAATCGTAATCATAAAGCTCCTGTTCAAGTAAACCTGCCTCAGCCAATTTATCCATAGCAGTTTTTATCATATCACTATCGATATCAAAAACTTTAGGAGACTTGCGTTTTAAAAGTTCCGGCATAAAAAGATAGTCCCCTACTCCTGCTTTATTCTCACCTAAAGCAACAGTATTGATAGGCAGGTCAGAACCTATTCCAAATGTCATAGCAGCAAGTTTAATTTGTAATTCATGAAACTTAGCTTTGTGGAAAGGTCTTTTCCTATCTTCATTGTAGTAAGACCACATACCATCATCTAATCTGTAAAAATGCTTTATATCAAGCGCACTTAATAACAATTGGTCTGCCACATTTACATCACTGCCAGTAAACGCTTCATCAAAGTTTAACGGTTTCATTTTTTCTTTGATAAACTTCACTTGGGTAGAATTCATTTTTTCTACCAATGAAAATACTTCTTCAAATCCACCATCAGTTGATGACATAAAACTCATTACAGAGCTTTCCTTCCACTTAGCAAAACCATGAGGATGTACTAATGCCAAATAGTTATCATCATTAACAAATTTTGAATTAGCTAATATAAACGCTGACATTAAATGTAGTGGTGAATTAACCACAAACAAATTCTTGGCCATAAACCTTCTCCTACAAACCTTGAAGTTTAATCAAAAACTCTCTTAACCCCTCGAAATTATCATTATCTAAATCAAATGCACCTTTTGCCGCCGCCTCGCCCAATCGCAAACCAACGAACTTTTCTGTACCGCTTAAGTAACTATATAAAAAGTTTCTACTGCTATTTACAAAGCGATTATCTTTGCCACGACAGTTCTGCACAGAAAATATAAATTCGTGAGTTACACTATGCAAATTATAAAACTCACATTCCTCTGAACTTTCCCGTGAGAGCGCTGGTAAAAGCAAATCTTCTAAAAACCCAGTAGTCCAATTACCTTTTTCACTCTTACAAGGAAACAAGTAAAAATTATGTTCTAAATTTTGTAAGGCACTACGTTTCAACGCCGCAGTTATAAAATACTGCGTATCTAACCGCTTCTTAGTAGCATCAGCAAAAATTAATACTTTACCTATATTTGCAGGTACTGCAAATTGCTCTAAACCCTCTAAATATTGAGGTAAGTTTTCCAATTCTTGTAAGTTTACAATCCGTACATTAGGTATTTCTACACCTTGTGTTCGTAAATATTTTATATAAACATCTATGAACGCAGCAATATCAATACGTTCACATAAAGCTATAATCGTTTGAGGTACTGCCTTTTGAGCAGTCATTGTACCTTGTGCAGCGCAAGCATCTTCTCCGCTGCCTCCACAACTTGCTCGACAGTTAAATTCTTCATACATTGCATATTATCGCATTTATGCTTCATTCTTCCAGCACATCCCATACAGGGAGGATTTGCTGTAACTACGACTGCATTATCCGTATATGGTCCATAAATTTTAGACGAACTAGAACCATACAATGCAACAACTGGTACATTTTGACTCACCGCAACATACATAGGACCACAATGATTAGTAACAAATAGCTCACAACGCTTTAACGCAGAAGCCAAAATATCTATTGTAAAAGAACCTGTAGCTACAATAGGAGTGTATCGCATATTAGAAACAGCCTCACTAACAAGTTCATCATCCATAGTTCCACCAAAGAATACAGGTTTATAGCCTCTTTCCACTAAAGCATCTGCTACTTGTGCAAATCTCTCAGGAAGCCATCTATTAGTTTCAACAGAACTACCAACATTAAACCCAACTAATCTATCCGTAGCAAATACGCCATTGTCTCGCCAGAACTGTTCTGCATAGGCTTTGCCTTCTTCACTCACATAAAGCTCTAAACCATTATGTTGTAAATCTTTTACACCTAGTTCGTGCAAAACATCTAAATACATATCTGCAGCATGAATAGTTCTATCTAACTGCACATATATATCCCAAAAAGGTCTAAATACCGTATGAGCAGTTCCAACACGCCATTTAGTTTTAGTCAAAGCACAAATAAAAGAACAACGTTCATTTGGATGCAAGTTAATTACTACATCAAAATCCATTTTACTTAATTTTCTTGCACAAGCTACTAAAGATAATATGCTATTGTCTTTACCCAATTTATCAATGGTAATAACTTCGTCTAAATGAGGATTATGAAGTACTGCCTCCTTTAACTTTTCATCAACCAAATAGGCGATATGAGCCTCTGGAGCAGCCTTGCGTAAAGCGTGGATAAAAGGTGTTGTAAGCACCAAATCTCCCAAATGCATCAAAAACGTTACAAGTATCTTTTTACCATTAAGATCTATCATCACTTTTCTCCACGATATAAATAATATATTTACTCTCTGATTACTTTATGCAATAATAAATAGTAAGCCAAAACTAATAAAAGGAGTTTCTAAAATGTTGACATTACTTGTCTTTACGACAATAGCAATAATATTCTATGCTAAGTTTTCTAAAAAGGTCCCTATTCTTATGTATCATCGCATTGCTGATGTCAAAGGTGATCGTAATACCCTCTCACCAGAAAAGTTTGAAAAGCAGTTACAATACCTTTCTAATAATGGTTATTCAACCATTAACATGAACCAACTCTACGAACATTATGCTAATGGTCTTAAATTGCCTCCCAATCCGGTTTGCTTAACCTTTGATGATGGTTACGCAGATAATTTATATACTGCTATGCCAATCTTAAAGAAATACAATATGATTGGTAATGTTTTCGTAATATCTAACTGGATTGGCAAGGAAAACAAATGGGAAGATTTCGGCAAAGCTCCTACTGTTACCATGACAGAACAAGAACTTTTAGAATGGCAAAATGCAGGTAACTATATTGGCTCCCACACAGTTTCCCACCCCAACCTTAATTTATGCGATAAGGCACAATTAAGAAAAGAATTTTCTCTCTCCAAAAAAAGTTTAGATTTAATCACTGGTACAGATATTAAATCTATTTGCTATCCTTATGGCAACTTTAATAACTTGGTAATTGAAACGGCCAAAGAAACTGGATATAAAATTGGTTTAGCAATCTTTAACCAAGCTCCAATTTGGAATTTTGATATCTTAGCATTACCAAGAATTCCTATACCTTCTGGTCAAAAAATGTGGGAATTTAAATTGAAAGTAAGTAAGCTTCATATGCTTTTCGTTATCCTACGTCAGATAGAAAGAAACACCAAAAAGCTATTTAGATAATAACTCTTTGTAAACTTCTTCTAACCCATCTACCATCGTATCAATAGTAAAGTTATTAAGAACCCATTCACGGGATTGCTTGTACATCTTCTCAAGTACATCTCTGTTTGTATCAAGATATTTAATCTTTTCATACATATCCTTGATATCATTATACTTTACTAAGAAGCCGGATTCTCCATCATTTATTACTTCAGGAGTACCACCAACTTCATATGCTACTGCCGGCTTGCCAACAGCCATCCCTTCGGCTATAGCCAAACCAAATGTTTCAAACCATGTTGGGGAAACATATATGTCACACATATTAAGAATTTTTTCAACATCAGTACGATGCCCAAGACATATTACTTTATCTTGTAATCCTTCTTTTTTAATTCTATATTTTAGTTTAGGCAAACCATTACCTTTACCAACAACTATTAATTTCCAATCATCTTGAGATGCATACTTGGTGAACATATCAAGTAATGCACCATGTCCCTTATGACTAAGTTCTTTTATTCTTGACACAATTGCTAAAACAAGTGTGCTATCACTAATTCCATATTCTTTTCTCAATTCAGTCCTAATTTTAGTATTAGGGCTGAATCTTTTTGTATCTACCCCACAATATTTTGTTAATAATTTCTCAGGTGTAAAGCCTTGACCAATAGCTTTCTCACGCACAAAATTACTAACGCAAATAATTCTATCAACATCGTCAATAACATGCTCACGTTCCATATTACCAAAAATACCATGAGCAGTATATACAACCGGAATATCTATATCTTTTTTTAAATACGCAGCAACAACACCAGCATCACCGGAGTTGGCGTGAACTAAGTCTATTTTATATTTCTTAATAATACGTTTCAGTAAAAATACAGCTAACGCTCTATTAAACCTCACCGGAAGAAAAACCGTTTTTACACCAAGTTCTTCCAACTTATCTGCAAACTTACCACCACCAGAAGCAACAAACACTTCATGTTGACCTCTATTGTGTAACTCTTTAGCAACACTATATACATATGTTTCTGCTCCACCAATGTTCATACGTGGAACCAATAATAAAATTCTGCTCATCTTAAATACACTACCTACATCTATTGTAAAAGAAGTTTATCCTTGTAAACTTCATAAACCATTTCTGGAGTAATATCATGCATGCAATGCCAGTCATTGCATGCTTTTTTTAAGCAACCTGCACATTTAGCAGGTGTAATCATTACAGTAGAATTTTTACTGCCATAAGGACCAGTTCTATCTGCCTTAGTAGGACCATACATTGCTACTAAGGGCTTCTTAAGAGCTGCAGCAAAGTGTAACGGTCCGGTATCTGCACTAATATAAACTTTGCACCCTTTAATCAGAGCAGCAAGTTCACGCAAAGTAGTTTGGCCAGTCATATCAATAACTTGTTCCAAACCACTTAATTCTTTAATCTTCGCACCTTTAGGCGCATCATCAGGACCACCAGCTAAAACAATATACATTCCGTCGGCAACAATTTTCTTTGCCAATTCTGCATAATGTTCTACAGGCCATTCCTTAGTTTTCCAGCGAGCACCAGGTACGAAAACAACATAATCGCCCTGAACACCTTTCGCCGCAAGTTTTTCTTCCACAACCTTACTTTCTTTAGTTAAGTCAGGCATTGGAAATTCTACTTCATCAATCTTAGCACCAAGATGACGAGCAACATCTAAATAGCGTTCAATTACATGATCTTTACTATGACTACCACAAATCGCTTTGCTTACAAAGCCACTGCCTTCGCGCATTTCACAATAACCAATACGATTACTGCACCCGCTGATGGCAGCCATCATTGCGCTTTTGAACAAGCCTTGCATATCGATTACCAAATCAAAGTGCTTACTATGGAGCATATCACGCATTTCTTTATAATATTTTATTTTATCGCCAAAGCCCATCTTGTTGAATTTAACTTTATCAAAATACAACACTTCGTCGATTACAGGCGGATCAGGTACAAATCCGGCAAACTGCGGATGTACCAACCAAGAAATTTTTGCATTTGGGTACAGCTTGCGCAATTCACCTGCAAAAGGCAAAGTATGAAGAACATCTCCTAATGAGCTCATTTTGATAAGTAAAATATTTTTGTAGTCCATGTAATCAACCTTCAATTATCTTTTTTACAAATTCTAATAAGTTACCATCTTGAAAAAGGTATCCCTTGATTCCTGCAGCTTCTGCAGCTTCCACGTCACGCTTGCTGTCGCCAATAAGAAAACAAGCTTCTTTGTCTAAATCATTTTCTGCAAAAGCCTGCAGTATCATACCCGGTTTCGGTTTGCGACAATCACAATCAATGGCATATTCTGCAACCTTACCTTCTTTATGATGGGGACAATAGTAGAACTTTTCTACCTTCGCACCTGCTTTTTCCAATTCAGCAGCCATATGTGTATGGAGTTTGTTCATAGTTTCAACAGTGTAGTAACCACGAGCCACGCCGCTTTGGTTAGTAACTACAAAGATTTTGTAACCTAATTCGCATAAGTACGCCAAAGCTTCGCGAGCACCATCTACCCACTGTAAATCTTCAATTCTATATAAGTAGTCCACGTCAACGTTGAGCACGCCATCGCGATCAAAGAATACTGCCTTATCTTTCATAAACGTAGTAACCACCGGTTTTATCTAAGAGTGCGCAGTATTCAGCAATTGCGTCTTCAATCGGAGTAAAGCCACCGTCATAACCAGCCGCTAACAAATTAGCAGTATCAGCTTGAGTGAAGCTTTGGTATTTGCCTTTAAGTACTTCCGGGAAAGGAACGTATTCCAGTTCGCCACTACCAAAGTGTTTCAGCACGCCTTTAGCCAAAGTGTTAAATTGGTGAGCGTGACCGGTACCGCAGTTAAAGATACCGCTGATTTCCGGATGTTCCCAGAAATAGAAGTTAACTTTTACAACGTCTTTAACATAGATAAAGTCGCGAGTGTGTTCGCCAGGACCATAGCCATCATATTCACCAAAGAGTCTTACTTTGCCTTCTGCTTTCCATTGGTTATACATTTGGTAAATCATGGAAGCCATTTTGCCTTTGTGATTTTCTTGAGGACCATACACGTTAAAGTAACGCAAACCTACAACTTGGCTTTGTGCTTGAGGAAGCAAACGACGCAAGTAGTTATCAAAGAACAATTTAGAGAATGCATATACATTCAAAGCTTCTTCGCAAGCAGGTTCTTCACGGAAGCCATGCAAACCACCGCCATAAGTAGATGCGGAAGATGCATACATCAATTGAATTTTTCTATCCAAACAGAAGTGGAGAACATTTTTGGTATATTCAAAGTTATTTTCCATCATATATTTGCCGTTGTATTCCATGGTATCGGAGCAAGCACCTTCGTGGAAAACAACGTCAATTTTTTCGTGGTTAAATTTGCCAGCAGCCAAAGCTTCGCTAAAAGCATATTTATCCATGTAGTCTTTTACTTTCAAGCCTTGAATATTTTTAAACTTCACCATATTGGTCAAGTTATCTACTACCAAAATGTCATCATGACCACGTTCATTTAAACCTTTAACGATGTTACTGCCGATAAAGCCGGCACCACCGGTTACAATAATCATATTTTGCCCTCCTATTTGTAGAACTTACCTTCAGCTTTTAACTTATTGTAATGTTCAATATCACGATATTTAAATACCTTCGCAGGGTGTCCCCCAGCTATTGCCATAGGAGGAACATCTTTAGTTACGCAACTTGCAGCTTGAATAATTGCACCTTCACCTATTGTTACACCAGCCAAAATAGTTACTTGCTCGCCTATCCAAACATTTTCGCCAATAGTAACATCTCTAGTAATCCAAGTTCTGTCATACGGTAAGGTTGTGCCTCCATCATAATTATGATAACTGGTATGAATTCTAATCATACGACCGGAATGAAAATTATCACCAATACGCACAGTACCATTGCCATAGATGTTCATACCATTAAAATAACATCTATCACCTATTATCGTATGTTTAGTGAATCTACAAAATCTATTAACTACCAATCCTTTGCCGGCACTTTTAACTTTGCAACGAGATACCAATGTCCAGAACAAAGTTTTCAGTCTCCAAGGACTTATTTTATGTCTAAATTCCCTAAAATTCATATTTTACCTTCTCTGACCATTTGCGCAATTTTTTCAACTACGCCAGTGGTGGAATAACCATCTTCAAATTCTATGATTCTAACTTCCCCTGCATATTCACGACCAGCAACTTCTTCAGGTTTGTAGTCGCCACCTTTTACAAGAATATCAGGGCGAATTTTTTCAATCAGTTCAGTAGGCGTATCTTGGTCAAACAATACCACTGCATCCACGCAATTAAGTGCCGCGAGAACACGTGCTCTATCCAGCTCGTGAACTAAGGGACGAGTTTTTCCTTTTAATCTACGCACAGAAGCATCAGTATTCAAGCCTACGATTAAGTGTTTACCAAGGTTCTTTGCTTTTTCCAAATAAGTAACGTGACCCACGTGAAGAATATCAAAACAACCATTGGTAAATACAATCTTTTCACCGCAAGCCTTCCAAGTTTTTGCAAGAGAAGCTATTTCTTCCCAACTTAAAGTACGATAGCTTTTGCCTTGTTTACGCTCTTCAGTCAACAAATCTTTAAGCAGTTCGTCACGATGCACAGGATAAGTACCTGCTTTAGCAACTACAATTCCTGCTGCACGATTCGCCATAAATACTGCATCACTTAATTCAAGCTTTCCTGCTACAGCTGCAAGCAAAGTAGCAGCCACAGTATCACCTGCGCCGGAAACGTCAAATACTTCCATTGCAGTTGCAGGATTGTGAATGATTTCAGTATCGTTAACTAAAGTCATACCCTTTTCACTACGGGTAACAACTACATTTTTAATAGCAAACTTTTCTTTTGCAGTGCGAGCCATTTCCACAACAGCATTATCTTCGTTATCGCGTTGGCAACCTGCTGCCTCGCACATTTCCTTCAAATTCGGAGTAATGAAGTCACAACCACTGTACTTACTCCAATCTGCACCTTTCGGATCAATCAAAACCGGAATGTTATGAGCATTACCTTGTGCAATCACCCATTGGCAGAAGTTATCGGAGCACACACCTTTAGCATAGTCAGAAACAATTATGCCATCCAAACCGCTTGCTAACAAATTTTCAAGCCATACACTTAAAGCTTCTGTTTCTTCTGGATACAAATCACCAGTTTCTTCAAAGTCAAGGCGCAACATTTGTTGAGTGCCACCAATAACGCGCAATTTAGTAATAGTTTGGCGTTTATCGTTCTTTACCAAACCAGTGTAATCAATGCCAGCGTCATCCATCAACTTTT
The DNA here is from genome assembly GCA_045123075.1 of Phascolarctobacterium sp. Lineage (GTDB taxonomy): Bacteria > Bacillota > Negativicutes > Acidaminococcales > Acidaminococcaceae > JAHHUH01. Next base: position 9,146 of record JBGVIJ010000059.1, read on the forward strand.
CCAAAAGCACACGATTATCATCATCACCGGTTACGCCGCCCATAAATACCTTGCAGCCTAAATGAGCAAGGTTCGCAGCTACATTAGTAGCTCCGCCAAGAACGGACTTTTCTCTATTTATTTTCGTTACGGGTACAGGTGCTTCCGGAGAAATACGTTTTACTTCACCGTGAAAGTACCTATCCAGCATTACATCACCAATTACGGCAATCTTTAAATCTTGTATTTTTTCTGCCAAAAAAGCAGTTACAGCCAAACCGGACAATTTATTCACCATCCACAAGTTCACATAAAATGTGACCAATTAAAATATGCATTTCTTGAGCGCGAGCAGTAACTTTAGCAGGAACCGCAATACATTCATCACAAAGTTCCGCCATTTTCGCACCATTAGCAGCAGTCATACCCACACAATAAATACCTTTAGTTTTTGCAATCTCCACAGCTGCTACTACGTTACGACTAGTGCCACTAGTGGATATACCAATCAAAATATCGCCTTCGTTACCCAAAGCTTCCACTTGGCGAGCAAAAACTTTGTCAAAACCATAGTCATTGCCTACAGCAGTCAAGATAGATGTATCAACGGTAAGTGCGATAGCAGGCAAACCTTGACGTTCTTTTTGAAAACGACCAACGAATTCCGCAGCCAAATGTTGGCTATCAGCAGCACTACCACCATTACCGCAGAACAGCACTTTTTTACCATTCGCCAAAGCAGTTTTCACTACGGTAGCAATACGCTCAATTTGTCCTAAAATATCGCTTTGCATTACAGCATTTGCAACTTCCAAATGCTCTTCAAAACGTGCTTGAATAATTTTTTGCATAATTTACCTCAATTACAAATTGTAGAAATAGTATTGAAGTTTAACGGAACTATCATCCTCATACTGTTCTTTTTCATAAGACAGTTCCAAAGCCCAGCAACAGAACTTATGTAACCAAGCATAGCGAGTTTCATATTGATGACCTTTACCAATATCATATCTATTAACAATGCTAAAAGTATCATTTTCATTGGGACTCCAACGCAAACCGTTACGAAGTTCTTTTGCCATATCAGGTTGACCAATATCAAACAAGGAACTAGTAATATCCTCGCGATACCAGCCTACCCAAGTATCCCACTTGCGACCAAGTTTTTGTGCCAAAGTAGCATAGTACATATCGGTAGAACGAGTATCACCAGTTAAACTTTCATTAACCCATTTTTTACCTACAGTCAGATTTAAAACGGTATTTTTAGAATTGAATAAATAGATAGGATCATGGTTAATATACACAGCATACTCTTTGTGCCAGCTTCTATATCCCCTATCCTCATTTTTCCAAAGACCATATTCGAAGTAACCGGAATAGCTCAAAGGCAAACCATCAATGAAATGATGCGGTTTATATTTGAACTTCCAGTTATTTTGTTTTTTATACCAATCATCATCGTCTTCTTCCCAGCCGTTGTTGTAATTGATTTCAAAATTACGTTCATTATGCTTCAAAGAATACAAGGGTTTATAGCCTGCTTTAGAATATTTAGTAAGTTCTGCATTAGCAGAAGTTTTTTCGTCAAATTGCCAACCAGCATCAACTTTAATATACACACCATTATCACTGCCACCGTAACCAATACGAGGTATAATACGTGCACCATTATCGTTAACTTCATTTACCCAAATATCACGAGAATAAATATGTTTACCTCTAATAAAGACCTTTACATCATGGGCAACCATTTTTTCTTTAGGATAAATTTCGAAAGTCTTAGCTTGAACAGAAAGGCAAGGTGGATACTCTTTAGAAGGGCAACGACTCATAACGCCACCTTCATCCACCACCATTTTATCTGCATAAATAGTTGCATGAGGAGCATCAAACCATTCTTTTTTCCCTTTACCTGTTATTTCTTTAATTTCGCCGGTTTTGGTATTGAAATTATAGTGAACCCACTTACCCGTCATAGTAGTACCGTCATCAATAACACTACCACCTTGTTCTAACCATACGTCACCAGTTTTCATATTACCGTGAGCATGAGTAGTAACGAGTTTTTCTAAACCTTGGGTAATTATAACATTGCCACTTAAATGAAAATCACCACTTACGCTATCATATTCTGCTTTATCGCCAGTTAATTGAATTGGTAAAGCTTTATTTTGATTTTTTCCCTTTGCAGTTTTCTCAACAACTTGAGTGACAACAACATCTTCGTCATATACGGGAGCATCAAATACACTATCACCGCTATTGCTATATTGATTTGCATAAGCAGGCACGCACACACTTGCAGCCAATGCCGCAGCTAAAAAAATCTTCTTCATAGTAAACTCCTTTATGTGAAATATCTAAAAAAGCATACAAATATCCACTTAAAATTATATCACGAAAAATAAAAAAAGGCTCACAAATTGTGAGCCTTTTTTCACAAATTTTATTCTGTACAAACAACACCTTGCATAGTTACATCTTCAGTAGTTTGCACATAAGTAACACTGCCTACAGGAATAGTAACACTACTACCTTTTACAAAAGCACCACCAACAGCACCAATGGGTCCAAGAATAATCATACCACCAATTGCGGCACCTGCCGCACCTGCGTAAGACTTAGCTTGTTGTTCAGCAAGCTCACCCACAAAAACAGGAATCTCTGTTCCGTCAGTACCATAAATGTACATAAAATCAATATCTACACGACCATCTTTTCCGAACATACCAGGTTGCACAACTTTTTTAACCTTGCCTACGCCAGTTGCACCCTTCGGAAGAACAAGCACGTCATTTACATAAAGGTTGTCTGCTGCTTTAAAAGCAACCTCGTCACCAACCTTGTTAATCTTATTGCCAAGCTCTTGGGTGAATTCAACCTTAATCACGGAATCTTTAGGCAAAGTAACTTGTTGTACGGGGACAACGCCACCTTCGTAAGAAACAAGTTCCAATAAATCTTCCAAACGAGTAGAAAGTGCACCTTCGTCAACTTTACCATTCAAAAGCTTTTCTGCTGCTTCGATGCGAGTTTTAGCTGGTCCACCACTCATACTTTCATTAAGACGCCATTCAACCACATTTAATTGAGTTGCAAAAGAAGCATTGCCGTCTTCCTGCTTACCTTGCAAATAGTTATACATCTCGTTAATCCTAGTCAAAATAGGCTCAGATGTCATCAACCCATTAACATCATATTCGATATTATCCATGCGTTCAACCAAAGAACCTTCTAGTGCAGCACCATAAAGTATAATTTCCATAGCCTTAATTTTATCAGCAGCAGGAATGCTTGTCCCAGCAGCAAAACCCGGCACAACTGCAGTAATACTAAAAATAACAGTAAGCATTAAAGTTACAAGTTGTTTTTTCATTGTAAAGCCTCCATTCATAGTCTTTATGTGTATATTCTAGCACACTGCTTAACTTTTTACCATACTATCTAAGCCCACCTGCCTTAAACGATTTATTAATATAAAATATACCCCTTAAAAAGAAAAGAGAGCGGTTTCCACCACTCTCTTAATTCACAATTATTTTTTTGCTTTTAAAGCGCGTTTGATTTCAACACGAACTTGACGACCAAATTCTTCATGAACCCAATCCCAACGGCTGGTCAGAGTTTCATCAATTTGTTTATCGCTAGCGAATTCATGTTTATAGAAAACGCCATTCAAACGATTGTAAGCAACTGCAACGCCTTCCATATCCAATTCCAGCATACGTTCAGAAGACGGGAATACAGGTTTATCTTCTAAATCATCAATTTGCATTGCAAAAACAATATCTACATTGCCTTCTTTAGCAATTTTAGCCAAGGTTGCTTTATCAGGAACGTCATCACCAATTCGAGCAGCTTCAATAGCAGCATTGATTTTGTCGTTTTCCATCAAAACAAAGCCCTTTTGCAATTTCATAGTAGCGATTGCTTCTTTGTAGAATACTTGGTTAGCCACTTCGTCGCCACCTTCTACATTGTTAATCAGGGGAAGCAATGCTACACTTGCAGCTTCTGCGCTAAGGCAAGGCAAGCTAACAAATAATGCCATAACGGTCATTAATAAATAACGCAATACTTTTTTCATTATAATTCCTCCTACGAATACACATTAATATAGGTATATTTTAACACAACAGGAGAACTTTTGCATATATTTTCTCAAAATATTTTGACCAACAAGTCAAGCCTTCTACAAACATTAAACAATTAGCAATGTCATTAAAACACAAAAACAGGACTGCTTACGCAGTCCTGCTTATAGCTTTCGCCAATAATTCTAATATTAGAAGAAGAAGTACAATTCGGAGAAGATAACTTCGTCTTTTTCATCAGCTTTGATAGCTTCGGTGTCGTAGTAGTTTACGCACAATTGGATGTTTTTAGCCAAGGTGTAATCAAAGCCAACGCCCCAACCTTCATAACCATCGTCAAAGGTAGCAGCATCAGTAGTCGGGCTCAACCAGGCATTTCTCGGTTGATCAAACAATTGAGCATGTACACCATAGGAACCAGGAACGGAAGCATCTGCGCCTTTATAGTCTACACGTGCCCAGTAACCGTCTTTAGAAACATCCATACCAAAGTCTTTAGCATAGTTTTTATCAGCCCACATATATTCATAGGACAAGCGAGTATCTTTAGCAACATCAAAAGCTACGTTAACGTTGTAAATTTCTTTACCATCTTTCGCAAAATCAGCTTCTTCAGCTTTGAAATAGTTAGCAGCAACATCTACAGCACCAACTTTGGTAGCTACGTTAATTGCATAGAGGTCGCCATCACACAATTTGCCGCTGTTAACAGATTTACCAACGATAGCAGAAACTTTTACATCATCACCATAAGTGAATCTTACACCGTCTACCCAAGCATCGAGGATATTTGCATTGTAGAAGAATTCATTCCAGTGACCAGCCAATACAGCAGCACCGCCAACTTTACCTTCAACATAAGCACGTTTTAATTCGATTTTGTCAGAATTTGCATTATCTTTCAAAGATTCTTCTTGTTGAAGCATACCAGTGTAGGACCAATCGTCATTAATTTGACCAGTTACCCACAAACGAGTACGGAGATGAGCTTCATCAGCTTTGCCATCATGAGTTTTATAAGAAGCACGAACTTGACCAGCGATGGTTACATTGTCAGCACCTTTTTCCAATTTAGCTACGCGAACGCCGAGGGTGTCGAGTTCGTCAGCAAATTCAGCAGCCAATTTGTCACAGTCAGCGCCTTTAGCCATAGCTTTTGCTACGATTTGAGCCATTTCATAACGGGTGATGAGCTTGTCGCCAGCGAATGCGCCGTCAGCATAACCATCAACTACGCCAGCAGCAGCCAATTTAGCTACGGAGTCATATGCCCAGTGACCAGCGGGAACATCAGAGAACGGGTTAGCAGCATAAGCAGAAGCGGTTACGCCCAATGCCATTGCCATTGCAAGAACTAAGGATTTTTTCATTGTGTTTTCCTCCTCAGGAAATAAATTTAGTAATTTGCCTTGGATTTCCTAAGTAGTTTGCGCTCAAATGCACCACTAAACAACCTCAGTAAGAGTTGCCTTGTTTCCTCTACACGGTTACATTAGCTTTTACATTTTACTAACATTCTACTTTTAGTTAGCAAGCACAAATTCTATGGACAATAGTTTATCACATACTGTTCACAAAAGCAATAGCTAGATACTCAATGTAACAATGTATACAAAAAGGGACGGTTTTCGCCGTCCCAAAGTTTCTATTCTTTAGAAAGTAATCATCATTTGGCTCCACAAAGTCTTCATATCTTTTTTGCCAATGTCAGCACCTACTGCTTTACTATCCAAATCATACCATTCTACTGCACCTACCATATTTTTAGCGAAAGTATAGTTCATACCAACCATATAACCATCAAAACCAGTAGTACCATAGTAACCGTTCATGGTATGTGCAAAGACAGTACCTCTACCTTGGTCATAGTACTTAGCATACAAACCGTAGCTACCCGGTTCAGAAGCTTTGGAACCTTTGTAAGTTACACCCATAATCCAGCCGTTTTTATCCATATCGTAGTGTTCGCCATTTTCACCGGTAAAACTACCAATATTAGAATGCATATAATCTACAGTAGCATTAATATCTTTACCAAGTTCAGCTCTTACACCTGCGTGCCAAATTTTATCATCTTTGATGTTTATATCAGTAATTCTATCAAATTCTGTACCATCAAAGCCTTGATTGTAGAAAGCATCGCCATCTTTAAAAACAATGTACCCGACATTTGCTTTAACGTGTCCCATATCAGTTTCTACTTTTACACCATAAGCTTTGTCATATTCTGTAGTAATGGTATCTTCATTGACAAATTTTGCAAACGCACGATCTTGGTCAGTAGGTTTTACATAAAACCCGCTAATTTTTACTTTATCACCGTAGCTCATAACTAAACCATCAGCACGAGTATCGTACAAGTTGCCATCTACCAAATACAACGGCAAACGACCACCACGCATTGCAACGCCGCCAATTCTGCCATCCACATAAGCGCGTTGGAATTTAGTATCTTCATCACCTTTATCATTAGCAAAATCTTGAGTATTTTGAAGCATACCTGTATATGACCAATCATCATTTACGCTACCGGTAATCCATAAACGAGAACGCAGTTGGTTATGATAGCCACCAATATCACCGTCATAATCTGCATAGCTATAACGGATTTGACCAGTAATTTTTACTGCGTCTGCTTTGTTTTCCAATTTGGCTACACGCACGCCCAATGTGTCAAGTTCATCAGCAAATTCTGCTGCCAACATATCAACATCAGCACCTTTTGCCATAGCTTTCGCTACGATTTGAGCCATTTCATAACGAGTCATCAATTTGTCACCACCAAATTCACCATCACCATAACCGTCAATTACACCGGATGCTGCTAATTTGGCTACACTGTCGTACGCCCAATGACCTGCAGGCACATCACTAAAAGGATTTGCTGCATAAGCGGATGCAGTTACACCAAGAGCCATTGCCATTGCTAATACCATAGATTTTTTCATAATTATTCCTCCTCATTTGCCCTAACCATTGGCAGTGCTATTTGGAAGATATAAGCGCTCGAATTAAAGTTTCCTCGTTCCCTTTGATAACGCTTACTTGCCTTGACAAATAGGTCTGTCAATCGTGATACATCTTTCTAATTTCGTATCGCACCTGCATTGTACTCCCGCATTTTTTCAAAAGCAATGTTTGCAAAAAGTTTAGCACTTCCGCTACAACTCAAACAAAACTTGCTCACAAAGCTATGGCAAAATAGTAAAAAGCTTACTGCTTAGCAGCAAGCTTTTTACTATTTAGATCATTTTTTCAATTCATCCCCAACACGTTTCACAATTCGGAACATCATCATATACGCACCAAACTCTGCCAATTCTTCGGCAACCATTCCGTGAAACAATGCGACATTTGCTTTCTCACCAACCCATCCCATAAAAATGAAGATTACTAATAAAATAAAATCCATTGTCGGGAATTTAATATTCTTCAAAAAAGCAATAATATTACCACGCCATAACAAGAACAATACCAATACCGAAATCGCACCAAACAACGGATGCACAAGTTGTCCATATAAACCCATATCGCTGTATGTATACATTCTACCATCAGCATGGTAGAAGAGTGCTCTACCCCAACTTATTTCGCGAGCAGCAAGCAAGCAGAAGAAGATACTCCCTGCATACCATAAAGAACTTTGCTTTCCTCCCCAATCATACATCTTAGTAGAAGCCATTTTACAACAATAAACAATGCCTGCCGAAAACCACAACATTTGTAAATTTTCAATTACACTATTTTCATTCCCCATCCACTCAGGAAGCACTGCTTTTAAAACAAACATTAAGCCTAAGTAAACCCAACCAAAAATAAATAAATCTTTCTTACTAAACATAATAACGCCCTTATTTTCTCATAATATTTCTTAATGATTAAATTTTACAAGAAGCAAGTGAAAAATTCAATGTCAAAGTACAAAAAACCCGTACTGCCTAAGCAGTACGGGTTTAACTATTTAGATTAAGATATAAACTAACTAATCCTAAAATTAGAAAGTAAATACAACTTCAGTCCAGAGAACTTCGTCTTCCAAATCGCCTTCACGTGCTTCGAGATCGAAGTAACGAACTGCACCTACGATATTTTTAGCAAATGCATAGTTAGCACCGATTTCTAAACCTTTGTAACCGTCAGATTTGCCATCAGTACCCCAAGCTTCTGCATAACCAGTTTGGGTGTTGAGGGTCGGTTTGAAATAGCAGTTTGCCGGTTGATCATAGTAGGTCGCCCAAGCGCCCCAAGAACCAGGAGCAGCAGCTTTAGCACCTGCATAAGCTAAGGTTGCTACATAACCATTGCTATCGCCGTCAAAGTCAGAATCGCCATGCATCCATTCAGCTTTCAAAACAGTTTTGTCAGCTACTTTCAAAGCTGCGCCAACATTCCAAATATCTTTATTATGGAATTCGGTATCATAATAGGTTGCATATACAGGAATACCTGCAACTTTAGTGTTAACGTCTACTGCAAAGAAATCGTCTTTAGTAGATGCACCAGTTGTAGAATTGCTCAAACCAAGATCTTTAGCATTGGAAACACGACCATAGAAACCAGTCAATTTTACATCTTTACCATAAACAAATTTAGCACCATCGAATTCGCAGTCGAGAATGGTTTTGGTGTTAATAGCAAAGTTTTGACGGCCGAGAGTAGCTTTTACGCCACCAATAGGACCTTCAACAAAAGCCCAGTTCAATTTAATGCTATCATCAGCTTTGCTGTCGCTCAGGTTATCTTCTTGATGCAAACGACCAGTGTAGGACCAGTCATCATTGATTTGACCTTTTACGAACAAACGAGTACGGAATTTAGTGAGGTCTTGACCTTTTTTGTCTTGATAGGAAGCACGGATTTGACCAGTGATTTTTACATTGTCAGCAGCTTTTTCCAATTTAGCTACGCGAACGCCGAGGGTGTCGAGTTCGTCAGCAAATTCAGCAGCCAATTTGTCACAGTCAGCGCCTTTAGCCATAGCTTTTGCTACAATTTGAGCCATTTCATAACGGGTGATGAGTTTGTCGCCAGCGAATGCGCCGTCAGCATAACCATCAACTACGCCAGCAGCAGCCAATTTAGCTACGGAGTCATATGCCCAGTGGCCAGCGGGAACGTCAGAGAACGGGTTAGCAGCATAAGCGGAAGCGGTTACGCCCAATGCCATTGCCATTGCGAGTACTAAGGATTTTTTCATAATGTTTTCCTCCTCTTTATAAGAGATTTTTTATTTTTACAAAACCTCTATATGGAGAAAATAAAAACGAGCAAATTCTTGTAAGAGTTGCCTTGTTTCCTCTACACTTTGCCCGTAAATACACTTCTGCCAATATAGAAATTTTATAAACGGGGTGGTCGTAGTAAATGCCTTTGATTATTACCGCCTTAATTGTAACAATCTTTACTACTTAATTGCATTATAGCTTGTTCAAAAATTTTTTGCAAGTTATTTTCAAGTATTTTTAGTACTTTAAAGTGTATTGAACACATTTTCTTTTTTCTTATAACTATTTTAAAAAAGTTGTAATCTAATTTTTAATCGTAAACATATCCTTTATCGTCAATAAAATAAAAAACGCACCAGATTTCTCTGATGCGTTATCTTTAAGGTTGGCGGAGTGGGTGGGTTTCGAACCCACGCACGCTTTGACACGTCTAACGATTTAGCAAACCGTCCTCTTCAGCCACTTGAGTACCACTCCGTTAGGTTACTGTAATATTATAACTGCTCTTGCCACATTTTGCAAGACCTTTTTATAAAATATGGCGGAAAGGGTGGGATTCGAACCCACGGAGGCTTTCACCTCGCTAGTTTTCAAGACTAGAGCCTTAAACCGCTCGGCCACCTTTCCATCAGAGTTTAATTATATGCTAAAAGAACATCTTAGTCAATACTTACGCCAGTACCTCATCAGTAGTTGCAAGTGTTGACTTTTCTAAGCAATTAGCTTCTTGTTCCATTGCTTCTAATTTTCTATACATATCTTGTGTATAGAAATCGTCCTTAATTATTTTCAAGTTTACGATTACATTATATACAGCACTGCGCAATGCAGCTCGTCCTAAAATTGCACTCACAGCAGCATCGGTAATTGCGCCTTGGTTACCAATGACAGCAATACGTTCTGCATGACGCATTACTTCTAAACTCAACTTAGCAATTTTCAAAGGTACTTCTGCAGCTTGCTTAGCCGCTCTTTGAATAGCTTGAGCACGGCTAAACTTTTCCAAATCAGTGCCTCTTGGCATTCTATAGCAAGCCATAAAGTTGTTGAAGACTTCTGCATCAGCATTAACAAGGTTCAATAATTGCAAACGTAAACCTTCAACATCCTGCAAAATTTCTTTTACTTCTGCTTCCTGCTCTGCAAAGTCGTGTTTACCTACTGTCAAGTTTCCCACCATGGAAGTCAAGGCCGCAGCTAAAGCTCCTGCCATAGCAGCACCACCGCCACCACCAGGGGTAGGCGCATTAGAGGAAAGTTTTTTTAAAAATTCTTGGCAACTTAATTTTGTCAAATCACTCATAGTTATCCTCCAAAAAACGTCTTACTAAAATTACTGCTGCATACGCATCCAATGGTACAGGTGGCACAAGCATACCTAATGGAATAAGTTTCTTCAGACCTTTAGGAGGATTCTCCTGCCAATACAAAGTTCGAGCTTCTTCCGTACTATGTGCTTCTTCCACAACAGCAACCATAACATCATTCAAAACCCTTTTCACAGATTCGCCAATATTCCTGCTATTAGTACCGTTGCCCAGCACAATATGTACCGGGCAACTATTTTTTATAAATTCCACTATTTCATTGTCGATATTTTGGCTTTCAGCAATATGAAGCTTTACGATTTTTCCAGCTCCATTAACTAAAGCCAAACCTGTTTTGCTTCTACCAGGGTCAATACCCAAGTATAATTTAGTCATTATCATCAACTACTTCCAAACGGATTCTTACAGGACCAGCTGTAGTAATGTCACCACGAGCAAAAGCTCTCAGTTCAATTTTGCCACCAAGTTTACGCATATCATTGCTTGCTTCAATCATGGTAGTAGCATCCATATTACCAACTTTGCCTGTAATAGGATCAGGCAGGACGCCTGCTTCAACCGCTTTATGGTTTACATTGTTTAAGAAGTTCATCAAGACAGCGTCTTGACCACCGGTAACCTTTTTCAAGTCAACCTTTTCACTCAAAATCAAAGTACCATCAGGATAAATAAATTGGTTGTCCGTCATTTCAATATCGCAAGCAACCAATTCACCTACGATGATATTTGCAATAGTACGCACGCGAAACAACATATTACCCTTGCTATTATCAAGCACAGCAACAGCATTATCCACAATACGTTTGGAAAGCCAAATTGCCTGCAATCTTTCGTCCTTTTCTTCCACACCAAGACGATTAAGCACTGCAGCGTTAGCACTTTCTAAAAGCCAATTAACTTGAGCTACGTTTTGTTCATGGTCCAAACCGCTACGCATAACCGCAGCATAAACCACTTCACCTGCACGATAGAAAACTTGACCTTCGCGCATGGAGATTATACCTTGTCTGAGCAAAGCGGTAGATTCTTCTAAAGCAGCAACTTCAGAAGTCAAACTTTCTTTCGATGCACTTAAATCAGCCACTTCTTTTTGCGCAATAGAATACTTATCATTTACATCTGCCAATTTAGATTGTATTTCTTCATTGGCACGGGTACTTGCTCTAATTTTTTCGTCTAAGTCGTTGATGAGAATATTCTTTTCTTCCATCTCGACTTTAGCTTTAGCAAGAGCCTCTTGTGCAATACTCTTTTCTTCATTCAGCAATTTAAGTTCTGCTTTAACCTTTTCCATACCAAACAAAGCCGTCCTTGCGCTTTCAGAAGAAATAGCCATTACCCCAATGGTAAGAACAGAAATCATCATACCACTTAATACGGTAAGTAAAATAGAGGTGTGTTTGGGACGCAATCCAAATACAGACATACGCTTCTTGCCTATTTTGCTGCCCATTTTATCAGCAATGTAAGCAATTAAGCCACCAACAATTGCCATAATGACAATCATTCTAATGCCTACCACACACTCACCTCCAAACTAAATTACTACTACATTAAGAATTTTTTTCTTTCAACAATTTCAAACCAATACCAAGGCACAACATATTCGGCAACATACATGCCAAGAACGGAGGCATTGCACCGCCTTTACCCAAGCCAGTGGTAAAAGTCATTACTGCATAATAAATAAAGATTACGATAATACTGATACCTAAACCAATGGAAGAACTTGTTCTTTGTTTTTGAGTGCCAAGAGCAGCACCAATCATTGCAAAGAAGAAGCTTGCCAAAGGAATAGAAATACGCATATAAATTTCACACCATTGTTTCGGTGCTGCCCCACCGCGTGCTTCTACCATACCGATATATTCACGCAGTTCAGCAATGGTCATTTCTTCAGGTTCTTTTTGTTCCCAAGCAATTTGTTTAGGAGACATATCAATGGGAATAGTTTGTTCTTTAAAACGAGCGGTACTAGTAATACCTTCCTCGTCATTTAAGGCAAACACATTACCATTCGTTATGCGCCAAGTGCCGTTTTCCCAGAAACCTTCCTTAGCAGTTTGAATTCGCGCGATACTACCTTTTTCAAATTCCTCAATGGTAATACCAGTCATTTTTCCTTGAGTCTCATCGAACTTATTA
>JBGVIJ010000060.1:0-13982 GCA_045123075.1 Phascolarctobacterium sp.
GCATTGCAGGGAAGCCAGCCATAAAGGAATTAGACGGGATATTATTAGTAATACCGGTTCTGCCGCCAAATACGCAGTTATCACCTATAGTAATGTGACCAACAGTACCAACTTGACCAGCAAAAGTTACGTTATTGCCAACAGTTACACTACCAGAAATGCCTACGTGAGCAACAACTAAGCAGTTTTCGCCCAAGATATCATTGTGACCCAAATGTACCAAGTTATCAATCTTAGTACCTTTGCCTACGATAGTGCTATTCGCAGTAGCACGGTCGATACAGGTATTATTACCAATTTCTACGTCATCATGCAAAATAACATTGCCGGTTTGCAATACTTTGCTATGTTTGCCATTTTGAGTAATGTAACCAAAACCATCACCACCAATAACAGCACCAGCCTGGAGAATTACTCTATCCCCTAACACACAATCTTCGCGTACGGTAACATTAGGATAAATAGTGCAATCTTTACCAACCTTAACACGCTTGCCAATGTATGCGTGGGGATAAATAACAGTACCATCACCAATTTCTGCACCATCTTCAACAACGGCAAAAGGTTGAATTGCAACATTAGCACCAATCTTTGCACCAGGAGCAACATATGCCAAATTGCTGATTACACGTTCAACTTCTTCTTGAGGACGGAACAATTCCAACAAGGAAGCAAATGCAAAACGAGGATTTTCTACACGAATTACAGGTCTACCATCTAATTTGGGATCAGCAGGGCTCAAAACCATAACACCTGCTTTACTTAAATGACAATGTTCTACATGAGGAGGAACCGCAAAAGAAATATCTTGCGGACCAGCTTCTACTAAACCAGCAACGCCAGTAACAATCAATTCAGGATTATCATTTTCAACAGTACCATGCAAAAATTCTGCTAATTCTTTTACGCTCTTCTCCATCTTACAAACCTCCAAAAGTAACGGTAAAGTCTATTATTTCATTTTATCGATAACAGCCTGAGTTACATCAGTGCCACCTTGAGGCACAGCTTCTTTATGCAAAATCGCACCCAAACCTTTTTCTTTAGCAACTTGATTCAAAGCACTATCCAAACTAGATTTTAATTTGTTTTGTGCTTCACTTTGCAACAGTTGAGCTTTGGCAGAATATTCACCAATAATTTGTTGTTGTTCTTCTGTGGATTTGCCTTCCATTGCTTTTTCCATTTCCACTTGTAAAGCTTCCATTCGTTTAGAAACTTCATCTTTGGTAGTTTTTACAAACACTGCCTCATTTTCAATTTTTTGCATATCTACAATACCAAAGTCGGCATTGCGACCGCTGCAACCAAAAGTAAGCATAGAACCAGCAATTAATAAGCTAGCAATAATTTTTTTCATAATAATTAACCTCACTTATTTAAATCTTTTAAACCTACACAATTAATATCTCAAAGCAACTTAGCCTCTGCAGCATCTAATCGATGTTTCATTTCTGCTTTGTATGCTTTCATTTTCTCATCAATATAATTTTGTTTTTCTTTTTCTAAAATCACAAGCTTAGACTCACGCTCTAATCTCAGATTTTCTATTTCTTCTAATAGCATCTCACGTTTTTTAGAACCCATCTTTAAAGATTCTAACTGCATCTGCAAATTAAATATTCTTAGCTGATATTCATCTTCAAGCTGTTTTTTGCTTACAGCAATCTGTGTTTCAGCATCTCGCTCAATCTGCAAACGATAACTTTTTAATTGAGCCATCTCTTTGCCACGCAATTCAATTATCTGCGTATTATTTTGGGCACGCAAATAAGTTTCTTCACTTTGTTTCTTTAATTCTTGCAACTTAGCAAGTGTTTCTGTTCTTGTTTCACTGATCACAACTTTTTTGTCATCTACACGAACAACTTTATTCTTATCATTCTGTACACTACCGCAGGCAGATACACATAAGGTACCCAAAACAAACATTATCAGCAACACTTTGCCCATAACTCATTCCTCCTGCATCAATAGCAAATGAGGCCCAAAAAGGGCCTCCTTATGGCATAAAAATATTAACCTTTTTGCATAGCTCTTACTACATCGTCAGTAATATCAACACCGCCAAAAACAACGGTATCTTTATGTACAACTACAGACAAACCTTTTTTATCAGCAATTTTTTGAATTTGCAGTTCAATGTTTTTCAGAACAGGATCCATCAATTCTTTTTCTTTATTGCCAACACGTTCTTGCAATTGTTTGTAGTAACGTTGTTTCTCTGCATCATTCATAGTTTTACTTTTTTCATCAAAATCTTTTTGAGCAGTAGCAATTTCATTTTGCATTGCAGTTCTTACGTTAGCAAGTTCCGGACTTTGAGAAACCAACGTTTGATAATTTACTACACCAATAGCAGATTCTTTCGCCGCTGCAGAAGCAGTGCCACCAAAACCACTTTGAGTTAAAGTCAATGCGAAGCAACCTAACACAAAAATTGCCGCTACAAACAAAGAAACTAATTTTACATTTTTCGGATTACGCAAATGCTGCATCATAATAAAATCCCTGCTTTCTTACACAAATATATAGTTTATTATATCAGTCTACAGTCATACTTTCAATAAAAGCTATAAATTTCCTATAATTCTTAAATAAAATTCGTTGCCACCATAAACGTATTCTGCACTTAAAAATTCATGAATACGATAACGTACCCCGTACTCATTACGATTTTTGCTGGCAAAATGTTCAGCACGCAGTCTCCACTTTGAATCCAAATAATATTCTAATTTGTAATTGTTCTCTCCATCAGGAACTCTTCTAATATAAGACCAACCACTTTTACCCCAATAACGTGTATACCCTACCCCAAAATTCCAATCCACATTATCAAGAACAGCTTCAACCTCTCCGAAAACTTCTTCCTTGTGAGAAACAAACTTACCAAAATAAGCTTTACCAGACAAATTTTCTTCGCCCCTACCTATATCACCATAGCCCTCAAACCAGACTTTATATTTATCAGAGTTAATTAAAAACTCCACAGCCATATCAGTATTCGGCGTTATTATAACTTGCGGTTGCAAATCGTACTCTACTATTTCTTGCTCATTACGTAATTTTGACAACAAAAATTCTTCTATTTCTTGCTTTTGCCTTGCAACATAGCTTACTGGTAAACCACGCAATTTATTACATTCAGCAGCATACTTATGCTTTAACTTCATCAGTAAAATATTTGGTATGGCATCAGAACGCATGCTGTACTCTATATTACGAACTAATTGCCCAACTGGATAGATGACTACTTGTACTACAGTTTTTTTATGCTCATTAACAAGATCAACAGCCACCTTGAACTCTGGCAAAGCTTCTTCAACTTGTTGACGTACTATTTTGCGAAGCACACCATCAGCCCAATCACTGGCATCTACAGAAGCACCAAAAATAGTATCATTCAATTGTTGCTTTAAAGTTGGCAATTTGCTTTCCAATAACTCTGAAGTTTGCTCCTCAATACCAGAAAACTTTAAATCAACTTCCACATTTCTAATAGCTGTATTCCAAGGTCTAATTTTCAAAACAAGTTCTGATTCTTTATCAACTATAAGTTCCGCACTTTGCAAATAGTACCCTGTCAAAACACGATCAGCAATATCTGAAAGCAAGGTTGCATATTCCTGCTGTACAGGTTGGATAGCTTCTGTATCACGTTCAAGCAAAAGCTGCTGAGCAACAAGTTGCATACTATTACTCATTTTATTGAGCAAAGGCATACTTGTTCCGCCAGTTACATCAACTACCTGTACATAAACTTGTTCTATTGGCATAGAAAAAGCTTGCTGCAATGGCAAAAAGCTTGTCATTGCAGCAAGAGTTAAAATCATTTTGGACTTCATAACAAACTCCAAATATTAGAATTGTCCACCAAAGCTGAAGTGGAATTTACCACCTTCGTCACCATAGCCATAATCCAGTTTAACAGGACCAAGGGGAGAATTGATGCGTAAACCCACACCAAAGCTATTTTTAATCAATCCGAAATCAAAGTCATCTTGGAAGCGTTTATCCCAAGCATAACCGTTATCGGTAAACAGAACACCTTGTACTTTCTTAACAATGGGAAAGCGATATTCCAAAGTAGCTTTAACCATACTGTTGCCACGGAATTGATCATCTTCATAACCACGGAGAGTATCACTACCACCCATGGAGAAACGTTGGCTTAAAGGCATATCGCCATCAGCATAACCAACACCTAAGTTCAACGCCCAAACAGCTTCGCCGCCGGCACGATAGTAGTAGCGGTAATCAGCGGTAAACTTGGTAAAGTCAAAATCGCCGCCCATAAAACCAGCATGTTCAATACTATAGGAAATGCGTTTGCCTTCATGAGGATCATAAACATTATCACGAGAATCAAGTACTCGACCTAAAGTAATAGAACGAGTTACGCCAAAGTTTTCTTTACGACGTTCAGCAGCAGTTTCCGGATAGTAATTCTCCCAATATTTAGATTTATCTTTAAACTGTTCTTCATAGTATTGATCAGGATCATTTTCGTAACCGTCAGCTTCGCCTTCGTAAATATCATCACGGTTTTTAATAGTAATATAGTTGCTAATAAATTCGCCTTCTGCACGACGGCTGAAAGTCAATTCTTGACCACGACGTTTTTTGTCATAACGAGCAATTTCATCGCCATCAATATTATAGTCAGCATATTCGTTAGTGATATCGTACAAGTTAATAGTAGCTCTAGTTTCTTTATCGTCTAACCAAGGGCGAGTATAGCTAAAGTCATAGTTTCTATTATCTTCACCGCCAAATTCCCAACGAATATTGATTGCATCACCAATACCACGGAAGTTTTTATCACCAATGGAAATCATACCAACGAAACCGTCAGCGCTGGAGTAACCTGCACCAATACCAAAAGTACCGGTGTTCATTTCTACTACAGCAATTTCTACTTCAACAGAGTTAGGTTCTTTACCGGGATTCAATTTAACATTAACATCTTCAAAGTAACCTAAATTATAAATACGTTGCATACTGCGACGTGCGTCTTTGGCATTAAAGGGTTGACCTTTTTTAAGACGCATTTCACGAGTAATAACATAATCTTTAGTTTTTACATTACCTTTTACCTTGAAGTCTTCTACGATGCCTTCGTTAACAGTAAGATTCAAAGTACCATCTTGATCCATGTGTACATCAGTCACACGAGCAAGAATATAACCAGCTTGGCGATATTCTTCTTCTAATTTGAGAACACGACGATTAATATCTTTTAAATTAACAACGGAGCCTTCTTCCAAATTAAAGAGAGCATTGATTTTTTGTTTGTCAATTACAGTGTTGCCAACAAAATTAAGCTTAGAATAGGTAGGATTTTCCAATACATGGTAAATAACTTGTACGCCTTCAGGAACTTCTTTAAATTCCGGACGCAAGTCATAGAACCAACCCATATCATAAATAGCACCTAAGTCTTCGCTTAAACCGATTTCAGTAAGTTCCATACCAGGTTTAGTTTTTACCACAGCAAGTACTTCTTCTTCACTAAGCACGTTGCTACCGATAACGCTTTGTTTAGTAATAGTTTTACCCAAATATTGAGCAAGTTTGTTTTCAGGTTGTGCTTGAGCCACTTCTTCTACCGCTTCAGCTTGAGGAACACTAACATTAGCAGCTTCTACTAAAACAGCAGCATTTTGAGCAACTTCAGATTGCTCTTGTGCAAAAACAGGCACTGCAAATAAAGCAGCCGCCAAACCTACCGTGAGAGGCTGTAACAAAAATCTCTTCTTCATCGAAGTCCTCCTAAATTTTACTTGGAATTACTAAGTTCTACCCTTGCAGATTGCACCAAACGGCGCATATCCACTCCAGTTATGTCCACCCGCTTACTATATTCTGCTTGCCCAGTAGCAGGTACATTATTTATCATTTTTTCACCAAAAACAGGGATGACGACAGTCTTTTTGCTTTCCACAGTGGTGACCACTTGAGTTCCCAACTGAGGAACCGTGGCAGTGACAGTATTCTCTTGACTTTTTTCTGCTAACGCAATACTGTCATGAGCATAATACCACCCGCCAATGCCGGCCAAAGCTAGCAATGTAGCTACACACATAGCTAAAACGTGCCTACTCCAACTCCAAGGAACATCTTGTTTACGACGCAAATTTTTTAATTCTGCTTCAGCCAACATTAAATCTAGTTCCCCACGCACGCCATTGTTATCTAAAAAGCTTTGTTCAGCATTTTCCAGACTTGTTTTGACGCTATGAATACGTTGAAACACAGAACGTTTATTATGCACCACGCTACTACCCCTTTCTACAAAGATACATACAATCAAAATCCTATTTGGAAATGTTGTTTTACACCTTGTTTCAGGCGATTAAATACAATTTTGAGCAAAATAGTACACCATTCTACGTATATCTATTCAATGATACTATTTCCATATAGTTTTTGTAAAGGAAAACTTATTTTTAAATTTTATTAAAGTCATGAATGAAACGAGACAACATCCCTCTGATACGTCTAACGCCTTTCTTCTGTAAACGGTAAACGTGACCAAGGCTTATATCAATAGCATCCGCCACCGACTGAGCAGTCCTATCTTCCAAGTACATGCCTGTAATAACTTGTTGTTCTTTTTCCGGTAAACGACCTAATGCTTGAGTAACTTTCTCATGCAATAACTGACGTTCCGCCAATTCCGAAGGAGATGCTTGTACCGAAGCAAGTGTTTCACCTAATGTTAACCCGCTCCCCAAATCTCCTTCTAAATACAAGGCTCCATTATTGGACTTTTTCAAATAATCCACCATACTGCCTCTAATACGGAAAGAAGCGAACACACTAAAGGCTACACCACGAGTGTAATCGTAGTTTTCCGCAGCCTCGAGTAAACCAACCATACCTTCTTGGATAAGCTCCATAGTATCGGGTTCAGAAAGCTGAAAGCTAATTGCTATCTTAAAAACTAAAGGTTGATAAGCAGTCATCAACTTTTTGTGAGCCTGTAAATCCCCTTGTGCAACTCGTTTCCACAGGACAAACTCTTCAGCCGGTTCCAACAATTTAGTTTTACGCAATTCTTCCAAATAACCTTGTAGCATGCCCGCCCTCCTTTCCGTTAAATTTTAATTAAATCCTACCTTATATTCCAGACCAAACCAATCTTCTGCCTCATCAGACAAATCATAGCTTCTGGAATAAGTAACATTCAAACGTCTGTTAATATCGTACTGTCCAAAAATGCTCCTGTCAATACCATCAAAGCTTGTAGTATAACCAGCCATAAAGCGACTTCCTAAATATTTACTCAAGAGCAAATTATATTGATTTCTTTCATCAGGAGTTAGTTCTTGCCTGCGATCTTTCGCACTTTCAAAACCAATACCGGAACGAACTTTACCAGTATAAATTCTAAATTGGTCTAAGCCTAAAGTTTGTTTCAAGAGCATTTCCACATCGCCTAAAACAGTCATCTGCAAGCCGGCAGTCATCAAGTTTTGCATATCTTCACTGGTTACATCGTCACTACCTGCAGTATCACGTTGCAAAGTCAACATACGCACGATGGTATCCTTCTTCAAAGGAGGAGTACTGCTCAATTGCAAGTCCATTTCTTCCAAAGGTCCAGTTACACGCATGTAAATATCGTAACGACTAAAACGTGCTTCAGATTCTAAATTAACATTGGGTAAGAAAGAACCGGG
Organism: Phascolarctobacterium sp.; assembly: GCA_045123075.1. Taxonomy (GTDB): domain Bacteria; phylum Bacillota; class Negativicutes; order Acidaminococcales; family Acidaminococcaceae; genus JAHHUH01. The sequence continues at coordinate 7,686 of JBGVIJ010000060.1, forward strand.
AGTCAGCCAGTTAATGGAAGTATTCTTCAACTTAAAAGGAGTACGCAGATAAGTAATGCTACCTTTATCTGCATTGATTCTACCTTCAATAATTGGGAACACTGTACTACCATTAATATGCATATCGCCACTAAGCCAAATATCGTACAAATACTTATTGAACAAGTGCACCTTGTCACCAAGTTCAATTTTTAAATCCATACCATAATTACTGCTTTCATCTTCGCTCATTTCAGGAATAGTAGGCATGTTGATTAAAACATCATCAAGTTTTACTGCTCCTTTAATCAAAGGACGATGAGCTAACGGAGCAGGCAGATTACCTTGTTTACGAGACATATCACGATATTCTTGAGGAACAATCTCAATATTACTATTGATGACACCGCTAAAGATTTCAGAGGCCAGCTCAGCATTATCAGCGACAACTTTTAAGCTATAGGGTTCGTCTGTATCTTCCAACAAAGCATAACTGCCATTGGCAACGACCTTACCTTTTCCTAAAACTGCTGATAAATCATTGAGCACTACATTTCTACCCTTGAACGCTACGTCAGCATGAATCTTATCAATTATGGTATCTACATCCGCAATTTTCACACGACCTTCCGGTATTTCTATTTTACCGAAAACTAAAGGATTCTCCAAAGTTCCTGCCAATGTCAAATTACCATGGGTATCACCTTCGCCCCATTCAATCATTTTACTAAAGGCAGGTAACATTGCTAAACGTGCATTGGAAAAATCAAAGTCGATATCCATTTGTGCCTTGGGATTACGACGGTTAGCTTTTTCACGCAACAAATCCAAAGGAATATCGCCGAAAGCTTTAATTCCATAAATATCTTTATTGGCAGACAGTTCTTCTAATTTGATGATATCCTCATCTATAGACAAACTAGCAACTAATTTATCCATAGTCACACCAGAAACGCTACCATTTGTGATAAGCAAAGCAGCCTTGCCAGTAGGATCAGAAAAAGTCCCTTTCAAATACATTTCCAAATCCATCTCACCGGTAATCGGAGGAGGCTCAGTCATCGCTACACTTACAATTGCAGGATTAGCCTTAACTGCATTCAAGGACAAATCATAACGTTTTTCACGCAAATCTATAGTGCCACCTGCATAAATAATGCCTTTATCCTTAACTTTTTCTTGTTCTTGCAACATTACATCATCAATATAAAGAATGCCTTTTAAGAGCTTACCATTTAATTGCATATGATGATAGTTAAGGTCATGAATCTTTACATCGTCTGCATCAATAGCAATATTAACGCCACTGCCCTTGCCATTGGGAGCAAATACCAACTCACCTTGAGCAGTCCCATCAACATTATAGTCCAATTTAGCCATACGCAAGATGCCGCCTAAATTACCCCATAAGGTTTGCACTTTACCTTGCATATATTTTTCATTAATGTTCAAATTCAAATCAGCAGTAAACAAACCGTAGTTACTTTCGTCATTAACATAAGGTTGTTTAAAGCGAATATCCAGTTTATTTTTTTCTCGGCCGTTACTTTCCAAGTTACCGCTTATTTCACTTAAGCGTTCACCATTGACGAAGATTTCGTCACTATCAACTTCACCTACAAAAAGCGGATACTCTAAATTACCACTTAAATGACCATTAAGATTGATAAAACCTTGTAAATCCAAATCGCTAGCCATTATTGGCAGACGTTCCAAACTTACATTATTTGCTTCCATTGTGAAGTCAAGATTTTGTTCTTTGGACACAGTACCGCTAAGCATAACCTCAGCAGAAAGAGCTTTAATCAAAACATCACTTAAATCAAGTTGCCCATTATGATAATCATATCTACCTTGAACTTTATCCAAAAGAAAACCTTGAGCACTACCATCAGTAAGACATACTTGTCCTATAACTGTCGGATTGCTTACGCTACCTTTAAAAGTCACTAAATTATCAACATTACCGGTAAGCTTGACTTCCGGTGCTGCAATTGCAATTAAAGGTTCAGCACGAACGCCAACAGTTTTTAAAGAAATATCCACTACAGGTTCAGCAGCTTGTAAATCAACACTACCATTTAAGATATGTTGACCTTGCTTCATATTAGCAATGAAGTTGTTTACAGCAAGTACATTATTCCTTATGCCAATATGCCCATGAGCTTCCACAAGATTTTGTTTCATAACGTCAACCTTACGCAATTGAACGCTACCGTCAAATTCAGGAGAAGCTAAAGTACCGCCAATCTCAAATCCTGTAGAGCATAAACCAGTTCCTTCTTGACCAGCAAAACTAAAGAGTGGATCAATAGGAAATTCTGCCATACGACCAACCAAATTTAAAGAAGAATCATAACCAACAGTTCCTTTGATAACAACGCTACCATTTTCGCCAGCCAAGGCGCTAAAATGATCAATATTAAGGGTTCCATCGTTAAAGCTGCCATCAAATCCTAAATTATGCACTTTTAAAGTACGCCAACTTAAATCGAAAGCATCAGCTGCAGCTTGCAATTTAACATGGTCGTCTTTAACATCTGCCAACAAAGCAATGTCACCATTAATATTAATGGAATCCTCAGGCATATTAGGAATGAGCATCTTAATATTTTTTATAGAAGCATCTGCTAAGAAAGCTTTAACATTTTCGTCATAGCCACCATTGAAAACAATAGTACCTTTACCGTAAGTAATCTTACCTTTGGCAGTAACTTCTTCCAGATCTTTCAAATTAGCTAAATCTGCTTTACCTTCAACGTCTAATTTTTGACCGTCTACATTTAAAGATAAAGGTTTTAATTCAATAACGTTATCAGCAGCACTAATAGCACCATCAATTTGGAAATTATACCATTTGCCGTTCATAGCCATTTTGCCACGAACTGCATTCAATTTACCATCGCCATCAATTTGCACGCGCTTACCGTCATTATTCCAACGCAAATGCAAATCTTGCACTAAGCCAGCACTATCTTGAACATTTTCCAAATATTTAGCTGCTACTGCATATTTTTCTAAATTAATAGAGGCAGTTTTCAAACTAAGAGTACCAATACCATCTTTAGTAACTAAGCCTTGCAAATTAAGCTCGTCACCTTCTGCGTTTACATTAAGATTAATCCCAAATTGCGGATTCGCCCCGCCATTCACTTCGCCACTGACAGGCAAGCTCCATTTACCGCCGGGCATAGCTACGTGCAACAAACCATCCTTAACTTCCAACAAGCCATAAAAAGGTGTTTCAGTTGAATCGGAAGGTTTCAAGAAATGTTGCAGGTTCCATTGTTGTTTAGTATCCATGGTCAAGAAAACTTCCGGTTTAGAAAGTTCAATGCCAGCCAAAGCTTTTTCCACACCACCCAAAGCTAACCAAGGACGAAGATGAAGCACAGTTTCAGGAAGCACTGCCACTTTATTTTGCACATTGTCTTTTACCACGACGTTATCAATTTGTACAGAGAGACCGCCCTGCCATTTAACGTCACCAATATTCACAGTACCGTGAATATAATCCTGTGCCATAGTTTCAGCTACAGGGATAAATTGTTTTATGTAATTAGGAGCAACACTGGTTACAAAGCTATAGTAAGCAGTTACCAATGCTACAATGATTGCGATTAAAATGTTTCTCTTGTTAAGCATAACGTGCTCCAATCTAAAACTATAAATCAAATAAAAATACCTAGACTTTTATTCTTTCGACACGGCACAGACACTTCCTTTTTTTAACGGTGAAGTTTCGGTAAATTTTTCATAAACATAACAAATATAGCTATTCTACAACACGAAAAAATTGACGCTCCTTGGGAGATAAAATATCGTCACTATTTTTTCTAATCGTTGGCAGAATAGCTATATTTGTTATTTATGGAGTTCTACCGAATATTACGTAACACAGACCCATTAAAACAGGTTGGTGCAGAATATAGATTTCGAGAGAGTGAGTTCCCGGCCAAGTAAAAACTTTGTAGTTCCCACCAATTAAAAGATACGTAAGGTTGCGTGAGCGCATCCATGTAAAAAGGTACATTCCAAACCAGAATAAGAATATATGTGGTAAAAGCGGAACATAGTCCGAAGAATAGAAGTTGTTGCTATGAAATCCAAAGATAGCAAAGCAATCTTGATACAACCATTCAGGATAGGAAAAGAGTTTGCTGCCACAGAAGAACGCTCCGCCCGAAGTAATATCCTTTGTAAGTACATAACATACTACGCTCGCCAATATACCACAAATTGCAGGCACACGTTGCAAAAAACTTTTCAGAATCAGAGTCAACCACATAGCACTACCAAAAAAGGTCAGTATGCCGTAATAAATTGCTTCACTCGGTGCAAAGCAGGCTGTTACTAAAGTAATGACCAAACCTAAAATTTGTAGTTGCAAGCCACGTTTGAAAGTATTGCGACCTAAAGCAAAGACCATTCCTGAAACCAAGACAAATAAACCACAACCGTTACGCTGCCAAAGCTGTATCCAAGTTTGATAAGGCCAATCAGGATTCAGCCCGTAAACCACGTACACATCATATAAAAAGTGAAAAATAATAACGTGGTAAATGGCAAAGCCACGCAAAGCATCTAGTAAATGATAGCGTTCTTTCATGGCTTATCCCCTTCCCACGTTAATCAATAAACTCAATTAAAAGTTCCCATTTTTATTTTACGTTGTAACCATAACAGGCGACAACTTAAAACCAATCCACAAGCACCTATGCCTAAAATTAAACTTTGCCAATAAGAATATGGTCCATTGCCACAAACAAAGTCTAAATACAAACCTAAGGGGAAAGCAATGCCCCAAAAAGCAATTACTCCCGCCCAGAAGGTAGCATTCACGTCCTTATAACCGCGTAAAATTCCTTGCAAGGGCGCCGCCACAGCATCAAAAAATTGCCACAGCACAGCATAGAAAATAAACTGTTCTATAATTTTAATAACCTGCGGATTACTGCTATAAATTTTTGCAATCTGCTCGCTCAATAAATATTCTAAGCCTACATAACCAAAGGTACAGAGCAAACTCAATTGCAAGCAAATGATGATGTAATCTTTCGCTATGGCAAAACGCTTCGCCCCAACTTCAACACCAATAATAATTGTAGAAGCCAAGGAGAACCCCAACGGTACCATATAAACTACAGAAGAGAAGTTCAAAGCCGCTTGATGAGCCGCAATAACTTCCGTTCCAAAACGTGCAACAAAGAAAGCAACTACAGCAAAAATACTGGTTTCAACAAAAATTGATACTCCCATAGGTATACCAATTTTTAAATACTCTTTAAAAATATCTTTCTGAATCTTTACCTTACCAAAAATATGATATTGCTCAAAAGCTTTTAATTTTACGATAAGACATACAAAAAGCGAAAGTAAAATCCAAAAGGTACATCCCGTCGCTAAACCTGCACCTATACCACCTAAACGAGGCAAACCACACTTGCCAAAAATCATTACATAATTTAAGCAAGCGTTAATAGGTAAGGCAAGCAAGTAAATTTTCATACTTAGGTGCGTGTAACCTAAAGTATCTACCAAGCAACGTAAAGGAGTTATCATAAAGAAAGGCAGTACTCCTAGCCCAATTCCTGCTAGATACCAAGAAGCAATATGTCTAACTTCAGGTTCTATACCCATAATATCCATAGCTTTGGGTGCAAAAAAGATACCGCAAAGCAAAACCAAGATTGCAAAAGTACAACCCAATAACAACCCGTGGCGTACCATTACTTTAATTTTATCTTTTTCACCGGCACCAAGTAGATGTGCCACTAAAGGCATACCTGCCATTAAAATTCCGTTAATTCCGGTATGGAGCGGCATCCATAAATTACCGCCAATAGCAGCACCTGCCAAATCCACATCTCCCGCCTGTCCCGACATACTAGCATCAAAAAAATTCATGCCAATAATCGCAACTTGCGTACAAATGATGGGTAGCATAATGCTCAAAAGACGATTAATTTTTTCTCGTTGCTCTTTTTGAAAAACTTTCAACATCTCAATCTTCCTAAATTATTCTTCCTGCTCGGCAAGTTCTGACAAGTACGCCCATCTATCTACCAATAGGTCAAGACGTGCTTGCGCTTCCTCTTGTTTTTTAGTAAGCTCGTTTAATTTTACAAAGTCACTACCACAAGCATTAATCTCTAAGCCAAACATTTTTATTTCAGCTTCGGTACGAGCAATTTCTTGGTCAATGTTTTGTAATTCCAAACGCTCGCTATAAGTCATCTTCTTTTTGTTAACGGGTTTAGGCTCTTCCTTCACTACAGGTTTATTTGCCTTCGCCACTGCAACTTGTTCTTCTTGCAC
>JBGVIJ010000061.1:0-6480 GCA_045123075.1 Phascolarctobacterium sp.
AAAAAGAAATTCATATTTAAAACTTGCAGGCTCATTAGCATTGTCTGCATTCAAATAATATTGATAAAGATAAGGAAGTTTCTCTTTATCAGTCAAATGGTTAACAATATCCATTATCGCCAACCCAAAATTAGTTTTACCAGAGGAATTCTTACCATAAATCACAGCATTCTTAATAAAACCATCTTTAATACATTCGTTACTAAATTTATAATCCCTAACATCAGTGAAATCTATTGATACATTTTTAAATTGTTTAAAGTTATTAACAGAAAAAGATTTTAACATTTTCATCCCTCCTATCCTAATTATAACTGCTCGCTTCTCAAAAGAAAAGAGTATCCGTAATTTTTTTACGGATACTCTTCTTTTATGTTTCTTATTCTACTTCAGTTTCAACTCTTGCGAGGATGAAGCACAAATCAGACAAACGGTTCAAGCAGATGAGTACTTGCGGATTAACTTGTTCGGTTTCTGCCAAACGGAGTAGGCAGCGTTCTGCACGACGAGTAGTGGTGCGTGCCATATCAAGGGCAGCAGCACCAACGGTGTCGCCAGGAATAATGAAATGTCCCAAAGGTTGGAGCATTGCATCGAACTTGTCAATGGTTTCTTCAAACAGCTTAACGTGGTCTTCTTTGATGTAAGGTTCGGGCAAATCTAAGCTTGCAATGTCAGCCATTACGGACATCAAAAGTTTTTGGATATTGAAGATGGTTTCTTTAACGTCTTCACGTTTTACGTTGGCACGAGCCATACCCAAAGCGGAAGTGATTTCATCTACAGTACCATAAGCTTCTACGCGCAGGCTTTGTTTGGGAACACGTTGACCGGTGTAGAGACCGGTAGTTCCTTTGTCACCAGTTCTGGTATAAACAGCAGCTTTTTTCATTTTGCACCCTCCTTTCATAAATTAAGAAGTGCGTTTTAAATTAGTAGATTTCTTCAGGAGCGAAGAAGTTGTTGATTTCGCGTTCTGCAGCTTCCGGGGAGTCGGAACCGTGAACGATGTTTTCACCGATGGACAGAGCATAGTCACCACGGATGGAGCCGGGAACTGCATCGATCGGGTTGGTAGCGCCGTTCAATTGACGAACAGCTTTGATAGCGTTTTCGCCACGGATAACTGCGCAGATCATCGGGCCGCCGGTGATGAAGTCAACCAATTCACCGAAGAAGGGTTTGCCTTCATGTTCAGCATAGTGGAATTTAGCTTGAGCTTCGGTAACTTTAACGAGTTTCAAAGCTGCTACTTGCAAGCCTTTGTGTTCATAACGAGCGATGATGTCGCCAATCAAATTTTTTGCAACGCCGTCGGGTTTAACGAGTACGAGGGTTTGTTCCATTGTAATTCTCTCCTTAATATTTAAAAATTAATTTTATACTAAATCGTGAAACGATTTTAGTCAATTAAGCTTTCAGCAGCTCTTGATATTTTGCTGCATCAAGTTTTTGTACCATAGCGGTAATAAGTTTTACTGCGCCAAGGTAATCATCCATATGGATTACAGATTGATGGCTATGGATATAACGAGTGGGCACACTAAAGGTCAAGGTCAGCACACCGGAGCCAGCCATATGAATTTTACCACCGTCAGTACCGCCACCTTCGGAAATACTGATTTGAGTAGGAATACCCAATTCTTTTGCAGTTTCGAAAGCAAAGTCGCGGAGTGCAGTGTTAGGAATCATACTTGCGTCAAAGATAGTAATAGCAATGCCTTTACCAATTTTTGCAGGAGCAATATCATCACTTACGCCAGGAGTACCACCTGCTACGCAGGTATCCAGTACGAAAGCAACGTCCGGTTGGAGCATTGTAGCACTAGTTTGTGCACCACGTAAGCCAACTTCTTCTTGAACAGTTGCCACACCGAATACGGTGTTGGGGCTACCTTCTTTATGTACGTTTTCCATAACGTCAGCCATAACTGCACAGCCGATACGATTATCCCAAGCTTTACCAAGCAAAGTTTTACCATCGCCCATTACAGCCATTTCTGCGTACGGAGTTACGGGACAACCTTCAAAAACGCCCATTTCACGAGCCATTTCTTCACTGTCTGCACCGATGTCTACATACATTTCTTTTTTAGGCATCATTTTGGTACGTTCTTCCGGAGAAAGAATGTGAGGCGGTTTGCTACCAATCACGCCTACCAAATCGCCTTTTTTACCGTGCACAGTAACGCGTTGGCTGAGCATTACTTGCTCCCACCAACCGCCAAGACAGGTAAATTTCAAGAAGCCGTCTTTAGTAATGTGTTTAACCATAAAGCCGATTTCGTCCATATGGCTTGCAAGCATTACTTTCGGAGCGTTTTCTTCTTGAGCAGCTTTAGTGAATACTACGCTACCCAATTTATCATAGCTAACTTCTGCCATACCTACCAAACGTTCCAGCATCAAATCCTTCATTCTAGATTCGAAGCCGGAAACGCCACAAGTTTCAGAGTAGCGTTTAAGCCAAGCTAATTTATTATCCATTATTATTTACCTCTTTTGTTTTTGCGCATTTCTTCTGCTTGTTGACGCAGGAGTTTTACGCGTTCAGCAGTAGTCGGGTGAGTGCTGAACAATTTTTTCGCATCAATACCGCTGAACGGATTGATGATGAACATGTGCGCAGTTGCTTCGGTAGCACCGGGCATTACTCTGCGTTTAGCATAAGCTTCAATTTTCAAGAGAGCGTCTGCCAATGCGTCAGGGTTGCCACACATTTCGCCACCGGATTTGTCTGCCATATATTCGCGACTACGAGAGATACCCATTTGGATAAGCATTGCTGCCAAAGGAGCAAGAATCATAACCAAGATAGTTGCAATCGGGTTACGGCTTTCACCGTTTTCATCACGACCTCCACCAAGGAACATACCCCATTGAGCGATGGTGCTGATTGCACCTGCCATGGTAGCAGCGATGGTGCTTACCAAGATGTCGCGGTTTTTAACGTGGCTCAATTCGTGAGCAAGTACACCTTCCAATTCATCTTCGGTAAGCATATCAGCCAAAGCAGTGTTAACTGCTACTGCTGCGTGTTCCGGATTTCGACCAGTTGCGAAAGCATTAGGCACAGGGCTGTCGATGATATAAACTTTCGGCATGGGCAAGTTTGCTTTGTTTGCCAAACGTTCTACCATTGCGTACAGCTTCGGTGCACTACGTTTATCAACTTGTTTAGCTCTGTATTGAGCCAAAACCATTTTATCACTGTTCCAGTAAGCAAAGAAGTTCATTGCTACGGAGAAAATGAGCATCATTTGCATGCCTTTCAGGCCGCCAAAGTAATCACCAATCATCATCAAGAGACCGGTCATTAAACCCATCAATAAAGCTGTTTTCATTAATAAGGTCCTCCTCAAAATACAATACACATCAGGGCAAAGTACCCTTCATATAATTATAGCAATTTACTCGTTATTTTTCAATTTGCTCTTTTATGGACTTCAACATATTTTCACTATTTTCACGAACTTTTTTCTTTAAGATAGGATTCAAAAGTCCTGCGATCATAGGAATACCAAACTCAAAGTCAACTGCAAGAGTTACCTCGCATTCTTTTCCTTGCGTCTCAATAGTCCAAGCGCCTTCCATTTTCTTTAAGTCGCCATCAGTTTGAACATAGGTAATCTTTAAATCTTCAGGATAAAAAGTGTCGCGTTCAGTCCACACAATCTTGCGACCGTCAACATTGGAAACCCAATGAGAAACAGTGTAGTCTTCCCCACGTTCCAAGATTTCTACGCTCACAAGATCCTTCATGAAATTAGGATAAGATGCCATATCTTTAATAATTTCGTAAATTTTATTGCCATCACCTTTAATGGTGATTTTACTTTCTACATAAGGCATTTTAAATTCTCCTTACAAATCTTCGATTACAGAAGCAGTCATCGCTACTGCGCTACGGAAGTTTTCCAAAACGTAATCCACAACTTCTTTAGGCATAATCAAAGGCGGTTCAATGCGGATAACTTTAGGGTTGTTCAAGGTGTACGCTACGATGATAGATTTATCAATCATTAAGCTCATGAGCATACCACCTGCACCCTCACGAGTTAATTCCACGCCAAGCATCATACCTTTACCACGTACTTCTGCAATAACTTCGGGGAACTCTTTTTGAATTTGTTCCAAACCAGCTTTAAAGTACGCACCAGTTTCCGCACTGCGACGGAGCAAATCTTCTTCTTTAATAGCTTTGATAGTAGCAACGCCTGCAGCGCAAGCCATTTGGTTACCACCAAAGGTAGAAGTATGCAGGAAAGGTGCTTCAATCAAGCCTTGCCAAGCAGCAGGAGTACCGATGATTGCACCTAAAGGCATTACCCCGCCCCCAAGTGCTTTGGCGCATGCCATCAAGTCAGGCTTCACGTCGTCATGCTCAACACCAAACCAAGTACCGGTGCGACCAATACCGGTTTGCACTTCGTCAGCAATTAAGAGTGCACCCTTAGCTTCGCAAATTGCCTTTACTTCTTTTAAATATCCTGCCGGCGGAACGATAATACCACCTTCACCTTGGATAGGTTCCAAGATTACAGCAGCAGTTTCTTCGTCAACAACTGCTTCAAGAGCAGAAGCATCACCGTAAGGCACGTGAGTAAAACAGTCAAGCAAAGGTTTGAAAGGTTCACGATATAAATCACGACCAGTTGCAGTCAAGCTGCCCATAGTCTTTCCGTGAAAAGCATTCTCTGCAGCTACGAACTTACTGCGTTTTGTAGCAAGACGTGCAACTTTAAGGCAACCTTCCACAGCTTCAGTACCGCTATTAACGAAAAAGCTGTACTGTAAGTCACCGGGAGTAATCTCTGCTAAAAGTTCAGCCAACTCGCCCATAGGACGGTTAAAGAGAACCTTGCCACACATGGGCATAGCGTGCAGTTCTTTTTCAACTGCTTCCACTACTTTCGGATGGCGGTGTCCAAGTGCGAACATACCGTAACCGCCCAAGCAGTCGATAAACTCTCTGCCTTCGCTATCGGTAATGGTCCAACCTTGTGCGTGTCCTTCTACACTTGCTAAACCCATAAAACGAAAGAGTTTAGCTTGAGCAGGATTAATATATTTTTCGTATTTAGCGATAGTTTCTTCAACGTACATTACAAGACCTCTTAGTAAAGCACTTCAGTTACGTGTACAAATTTCACACCGCTTTTGCGGAATTCGTCAGCGTATTTTTCCCACATTTTTACAGTTGCAGGACGAGCGTGGCAAATTGCAATGGCACTACCATTTTTCTCTGCCAGTTCGATTGCTTTATAAACTTGCTTGCGAATTTCTTCAACGTCCTTGCTATTATCAAGGAACACGTCGTTACGAGCAGTCTTCACTCCCATTTCGCGAGCCATATCTCTAGCAATGGAAGTACCGATGGTTTTGCTGTCCACAAAGAACAAGTCGTTCTTTTTCACTTCACGCAAAACAGTTTCCATTACGCGTTTATCAGTAGTAGCTTTAGAACCTTGGTGATTATTCACACCCATAATACCGGGCAAGCTTTCAATAGCTTTCTTGGTCATAGCTTTAATTTCTTTTTCTTTCATATCAGTCAAAATAGTGCGAGAACCTTCGCTCATTGCACTACGATTGCTAGGTTCCATAGGCAAGTGCAACATAGGCACGTTACCGGTGTTTTTGATTACTTCCAGCGCATCATTACTGAAATCTTTGTACGGCAAAATCGCATAGCTAAAGGGCAAACCCACATCAGTCAAACGACGAACAGATTTAATATCATAACCACAGTCGTCTACGATTACAGCCAATTTGCCGATGTATTTTTCACTTGCAGGCGGGCTAATAACTTCATTACCAGTATCAGCAAGATTAGTATTATAGAAGAAATAAATAGTATCAGTGATGAACTTTTTAGATTGACCGCCAGCTTTCGCCGGAACGCCCAATTCTAATTTGTAAGAATCCCAACCTTTATAAGTGCTAGGTTCACCACTAATCACAGCCAAGCCATTAGCAGTTGCTTTATTTTTTACCCAAGCACCTGCATCTTTAAGACCAGTAGAAACAGGAATACCAACAGCTAAAGTACGAGTATTAAGTTTTACAACTGCTTCAGTACCTGCAACATCAACAGTCTTAATGCTGCGACCTTTTTCAATCAGTTGCCAGTTACCTTTTTTCAAAAGGATGCCGTCTAAAATACGTTGCGCTTCAATAGATTCATTGATTAAGCTAACAACTTCTTTTTTACCGCCAGTGCTGCCACCAACATTTTCAGTAGTTTTGTCACCGCTGATGGAAGCATAGAACATACCAGCCATAATGGTCAACACAGCGATAATCGCCAGTAAAATATATAAGCTTGTTTTATCGGAAGCTTTCTTCCTTCTTCTTGCCATTGTTACCCTCCCCCACTACGCTCGCGGATGCGCTTTAGTATAAACTTCGCGCAAACGCTTGTTAGTTAAATGTGTGTATATCTGAGTCGTAGAAATATCTGCGTGTCCTAAAAGTTCT
>JBGVIJ010000062.1:0-2903 GCA_045123075.1 Phascolarctobacterium sp.
TGACGTTTTGAGTAGTGTTTTTCGTAAAAATCATGCATTATTTCTGCGTCTTCATTAGAAAGCTCAACCGCTCCCCCACAACTTTGGCAGATAATTGCGATTTGTGCAGCCTTCTCTAAGATTTCGCAAACGATGAGAGCATCTTCTAAGGACTTGCCCCAACACACAGCACCATGATTAGCAAGCAAAATAGCTTTGCGTCCATTTAAGGCAGCAACTGCGTTATCAGCAAGCTCCTGAGTCCCGGGAAGTGCGTATTCGGCGCAGTTTACCCTACCTCCGATAATTTGAACGATATCTTCAATAATAGCAGGCACTGGCTTACGCATGGCAGCGAGCGCACTGGCATAAATGCTATGAGTGTGGATGATTGCTTTCGCTTCAGGACAAGCGTTGTAGATAGATGTATGAAGCTTGCTTTCAGAAGAAGGAGTAAGCTCCCCATCTAAAGTGTTACAAGCATCGTCAATAATTATAATATCTTCAGGCTTTTGGTTAGCGTAACCTCTACCGGAAGGAGTTACTGCATAAACACCATCAGCAAGCTTTACACTAATATTACCCCAAGAGCCGGCAACAAGCTTGCGTTCAATAAGCTCCTTGCCCATAGCAACAATGCTTTCACGAGCAAGTGCTACATCCTGAGCAGAAAGCTCCTTTTCATTTAGGAAAACAGTATCTTTCATTCTGTTAACCTCCATAAAGATTTATTAGTTTATTATAACATTTCCCATATAGTTAATAAAGTAAAAAGTCTCAACAGCTTGCTTTGGCAAGAAGTTGAGACTTAGTTAATTCTATTATCTTTTCTTATCTACTATCTTTTGTTGGTACAAAGCGATGATTTTACGAGCTCGTTCTTGTATGAACTTCGACATTACCTTTAAAGTTTCATCACTAATATTATATTTAGGATGCTTTACAAACTGAAAATCTAAAAGCTTACGCAATCTAGAAATATGTCGTTCTTGTACAAAAAGTCGTGCCTGCTTATCACAGTCCATATACTTACAGTACAAAGAAGCAACATAATCTGTGTAGCCTTCTTTTAAATCAAACTTAGATGCTCCAAGTAACATGGAACATCCATTGTCAAACAAAGGTGCAGGTCTTAGGTACTCACCAGTATTATTATCAACTATCATACCAAAATTACCAAGATGCCTATCACGATTGATAATAAGACTATCAAACACCATCATATCTGCGTAAAATTCACCAAACCAATCACTAAACTGCTTTTGCACAGATAAACTGCTCATATCTAAATTATGAACATCCACACCTTTATCACCGGCAACAGTGCTAGCATCCACAAAGCCTTCATTCTCGGAAGTAAAGAGCTTACACGTACAAACAATCTCCTTGTTGCCATTTCTATGATGGAATTCTTCTAAATCATAATCTATATGCTCAATCCCAAAAGCTTCTGCAACTTGTGCAGCATAAAACTCATGAGTTGCTTGGGAACGACCATCATTACTTTGGAAAACATCATCACCCTTCAAAAGGTAGATACCATCTTCCCTATTCGACCAGCATTTTTTGAGCATACCACTAGATGTAATCTCCGGAGAAGAAAGCAAGCCACTAACCTTTTGGCTGTAACCAGTAAATGCTACATAGGACAATGCTTCATCAAAAGGATGGGAATACAAATTAAGCTCATCCCATTTATATTCCATAATGTCGTTTGTAATCCAGTAAGCATCGTTCAAAGACAAAGCGTGAGATACATCCACATATTTCATCGGATTATCGCTATCATCAATAGCAGAAAGAATCTTCTCAACAAACTGTCTGTTCTTAGGAGCCTTACGACGATTAATCCATTTCAGAAGCTCTTCTTCTGTCAAATTAGAAGAAAGCTTTTTCGGGAGCAGATGTTTATTTTCTTGATGAACATTATTAATTTTGATGCTGTAATTTTCAGCAACAGTATCAAAAATTTCTTCGTAAACTACATACAAAGAAAACTCAACCAACGGAATGTCTTTTAATTTCAAAACATAAGAAGCAAGCAATCCACCAGCGTTAGTCATTCTAACTCCCCCTTTCTTCTAAAATATCTAGGTTAATTATAACACACTTTTACTCAAGTCTATCCCATAAAAAGTTCTCTTGCAATCTCTACAAAGTTTAATAATTCAGAACTATCTTCAACCTGCAAGACAACAGTATTTTTAAAAGATTCAATCTCTAAATAATAGTTACGCTCAAATTTAGGCTCTGTTTCTTGGCATAACAAGGAACCTTTTTCAACATACTCGTATTTTCCATCTATATTAAGAATATCATCCAAATCATATTCTGCTAAATAAATGGACTGATTCTTAAACACAAAGCGATCGTCAAAAACTTCCACAGTAATTTGTGCATCGTTCTTTTGGTTAAAGCCAACGCAATGTCTGCCAGTTATTTTACAGATTGGTTTATTAGAAAATTCCATAAGTACTCCTGAATTAGTAAGGTTATGCATTTATTATAGCGTAAATTGAGATGTAGAGTCAAAAAAGATGAACATAGTAAAAAATTCAGATGTTTGACAAGGATGACAACAAGTTTTATAATAACAAGCAAGGAAGCCTAGCGTGTGATGGCGCCGAGCTTTCCTCAGAGTATTTTTAGTACAGAAAAGCCGACTATGTCACAGTAGCTGGCTTTTACTGTTTACGAATAAATTGAAAATCGAACCAAAATAAAAGCGTATGACAAACTGATTTATTCAGTCTGCCATACGCTTTTTATATCATTAAACAACCAGTTTAAGTAACCTATTTATACAAACTATATGTCATCTTTTGGGCTGTGCCCGCCCCTATGTCATAATTCGAGCCCGTTTCCACTATACCGTTTTGGGGTTTCGCTTTGTCATTTCTTGGGGTGGTAGCTTTCACATTTAT
>JBGVIJ010000063.1:0-53589 GCA_045123075.1 Phascolarctobacterium sp.
CGGCAAGCAGCTTTGTTAAGGATAACTTCAAAGCCAGCGTTACGTAATTGTAAGACAGTATTTTTTACGCAGTAATCAGTAGCGAGACCGCCACAAATTACAGTGGTGATACCGTTGCAACGCAAGTATTCGATAACACCGGTAGAAAGTTTGTTGCCTAAATCGTGGTAGCAAGCACCGTAAGGATGTTTATCAACTTCAATGCCTTTGAAAACTTGGAAGTCGTAAGCTGCAGGGTCAAGTCCGGGAATGAAGTCGAAGCCTTTAGTGCCGATGATGGCATGTGCCGGCCAACGGATATCTAAATCAGGATGACCTTCGATGGGAGAAAGAGGCGGGTTGGTTTCGTCACTAAGCCACAGAGCTTTGGGAGTGTGCGCGTCGCGTGAAGCAACACGCAAGTTAGCGAATCTTGCTTGGGAATTAAGTTCGTCCGCGATTTGATCACCTTCTAAAACAGGCAGTTCTTCAGGACAGATAGGGGTAAAAGTATTTTGTGCATCGATGTCAAAGGATGCAATAAATTTCTTTTCTGGTAATTTCATAATGACACTTCCTTTAATATAAGAATAGAGTCCCTAGAAAGGAATTTCTGTGCTTGTATTATAGTACCATCTGATTAATTTATCAATTTTTATTTGCATTTATTCAGAGTGATTCCGTTGACTATGTTTGGCGTAGGTTATAGAATAATTATGGATGACTATGTATAAGGTCGCTTCCTTTGAGGGAAGTTTGGAGGATATATGAGAAAATTAGCATTAATGATGCTGTCCGTAGCATTTTTAATAATGGGTTGTGGTGGCGATAAGCCAAACGCTTCTGAAAAATTACAAGTTGCTGCCAGTTTCTATCCGATGGCGGAATTTGCTCGCAATGTTGGCGGAGATAAGGCGGAAGTTTTCGTTCTCGTTCCAGATGGAGCAGAAGCTCATGATTGGGAACCGTCTCCAGCAGATTTGACTCGTCTTGGTAAAGCACAGGTTTTTGTTTACAACGGGGTAGTAGAACCTTGGGCGAAGCAAGCTTTGACTGCCCTAAGCGAGCGTAAAATTTTGGCAGTGCAAACTGGTTTAGGTTTGTACGAACGTGCAGGTGAATTTCACGAGGAACACCATCATCACGACCATGGCTGTGCTCACGGTAAGCAAGATCCCCACGTGTGGATTAGTCCTAAAAAAGCTATTAAGCAAGTGGAGCGTATTGCTGCTGTTTTGTGCGAAGCTGACGAAAAGAATGCCAAGTATTATCAAAATAATAGTGCTAAGTATGTGGAACAGTTGAAGGCTTTAGATATTCAGCTTACTAATTTGGCTAATAAAGCTCCCCGCAAAGCGTTCGTAACTGCTCACGCTGCCTTTGGTCATTTGGCGGATGATTATGGTTTAAAACAAATGGCGGTGAATGGACTTAGTCCTCATGCTGAGCCTACTCCTGCTGATTTGCAACGCTTAATTAAAGTTGTACAAGAAGAAAATGTGCGTTATGTTTTCTTTGAAACTTTAACAGACCCAAAGCTTGCGAAGCTTGTTGCTGAGGAAACCGGTGCGGAAATCTCCGTCCTTGACCCTTTGGAAGGTTTGAACGAAGAAGGTCGTAAAAAGAAATTGGACTATTTGCAAATTATGCAACGCAATATTCATAATTTACAAATTGCTTTGAATGCGAAATAAGGAATTGTGATGAAGAAAATTATTGAAATTAAAGACCTTGGCTTTGATTATGGCGAAGGTTGGGTTTTTCATAAACTGAATTTGGAAATTGCTGAAGGTGATTTTGTTGCGGTAATTGGTGCTAACGGTGCGGGTAAGAGTACTTTGCTCAAAATGCTTGCCAATGTCATTGAACCTACTGTTGGCGAAATCTCTTATTATGGTACTCCCATTCAAGATTTTAAAAACTGGGAACACATTGGTTACGTTCCCCAAAATCCAGGACGTGCGCAAAAGAACTTTCCTATTAGCGTCCGTGAAGTGGTTGGCTTGGGACTTTTGAAAGCTAATAGTTTGATTCATCGTCATACTGCTAAGGATAAGGAAGCCATTAACGAAATTATGGAGCGGTTTAATCTTGATGAACTGCGTCATCGTAAGATTGGTGATTTGAGTGGCGGGCAGCAGCAAAGAGTGTTTCTTGCCAGAGCAATGGTGAAGCAACCGAAGATTTTATTGCTTGACGAACCTGCTACCGGTATTGATACTGCTGCGAAAGCAGATTTGTACGCTATGCTGAAAAAGATTAACCGCGAACAAGGCGTTACTATTATTATGGTAAGCCACGATTTGGAATTGGCGGCGGATGCTGCGCAAAATGCACTGTGCCTTGACCATGGAATTTGCTTCTGGGGTGAAGTGCATGCGGCACTTAAACATCATCATAAGCACGGTTATTTTTATAGATAGAGGTATTGGCGATGTTAGAAATGTTTGAAATGGAATTTATGCAGCGCGCCTGGATGGCAGGCATAATCATGGCAATAATCTGTCCATTGATTGGTAGCTTCCTTGTATTGCGTAGGCAGTCCTTAATCGGTGACGGTTTGGGACATATTGCGTTTGCCGGCGTGGCGGGCGGTGCGCTTTTTAGTTATAGCCCTGTAGTCAGTGCTGCGGTTGCGACAATTTTAGGTGCGCTTGCCATTGAAAAGGTACGCGTGAAATTGTCCGACGCTGCGGATATGGTGCTGGCAATTTTCTTCTATAGCGGTATGGGTTTAGCGGTAATCTTTACCAGTATGAATAAGGATGGCGGCTTTAATTTGGGCAGTATCCTTTTTGGCAGCCTTATGACAGTTAGCAGCAGGGATTTGTGCATTGTAGCTGCTTTAGGTTTGTGCACAGTACTTTTTGTGATTTTGTATTATCGCCCCTTGCAATATTTAACTTTTGATGAAACCTCTGCAAAAGTGGCAGGCTTGCCTGTAGATAAATTAAATATGCTTTTAGCGGTGCTTACTGCTTTGACCGTAGCCCTGTCCATGCGTATCGTTGGCTTGCTACTTGTTTCTGCCATGATGGTTATTCCTGTGGCGTGTGCATTGCAAACTGCTAAAAGCTTTGCCCAAACTATTTTGCAAAGTATCGCTTATGGTGTTATTGCTGTTGCACTCGGCTTGATTACTTCTTATTATGCTAATCTTGCCCCCGGTGGAACAGTTGTTTTAACTTGTACTGCGCTATTTTGCCTGAGCATTTTGCTTGGCAAAAAGAAGACTGGTCAAAAACCAGCACCAGCTCATTGTCACCACTGTAAAGTATGCGAGGAGGAAGCGAAGAATGAAGGCTGATTTACATGTTCATACTTGTGCTTCCGATGGCAATTGGACTCCTGCGGAGCTTATTACCGCGGCTCAAAAGGTTGGACTTGGGGCACTTGCTGTAACTGACCACGATAGTGTTGCTAATGTGCTGGAAACAGAACGTTTGGCGAAGGAAGCTGGTTTAAAATTTATTCCTGCTTCTGAAATTTGTTCTACTAAAAATGATATTAGCTTCCATATTTTAGGGTATGGTATTGATATTACTAATAAAACTCTTTTAGAATTGCTCCGTCATAATGAAGCGCTCTTAGACCAAAAAGACGTGGATAGTGTTGCTATGCTAGAACGTGATGGTTGGGACGTAAGCGTTGCAGAATTTGAGCATTATACTTATGACAGACGACGCGGGGGCTGGCGTAGCCTTGCCTACTTGATTGATAAAGGCTTGTGCGTTGACGTGGTAGATTTCTTTAAACGCATCTTTACCAAGGAACACGACCTTGCTTTCCCGGTTTTTCCGTCCATTGACGAAATTATCAAAACAATTCACGGAGCAGGTGGCGTAGCTTTGTGCGCTCATGCGGCAAGTGGCTTTCACGGACCCGGCTTGGAAAAAGTTTTGACAATGCTTAGGGAAGAAGCTTTTGACGGTTACGAATGCTTTCATTCCGGGCACGACGAAGAGGCGACAAAAGCTTTGCTTAAATATTGCAAGGATAATGGACTTCTCATAAGTGGCGGTAGTGATTGCCATGGTACTTTCGCACCGGGTAGAAACTTGGGTGAGCCGGAAGTTCATATAGAACAATTATATTTGCCTGGTTTATTATAAAAATGTTAGAATAAAGCATAAATCTTTGGCGTGGAGGGAACTTAGATGGAAAAATCTAAAGTTTATTTTACTGATTTTCGTACTCCCCATAGCGGTATGAGCATTCCGCAAAAATTACAAAAGCTGATTAAAAAAGCTGGTATTGGCAATATTAATTTTGAAAAACAATTTGCTGCTATTAAAATTCATTTTGGCGAACCTGGTAATATTTCTTACTTGCGTCCTAATTTCGCAAAAGCAGTTGTAGATGTTATTAAAGAACTTGGTGGTAAACCTTTCCTTACTGACTGCAACACTTTGTATGTTGGTCGTCGCAAAGAAGCTTTGGAACATATGGATAGTGCTTACGAAAATGGTTTCTCTCCTTTCAGCACCGGTTGCCACGTAATTATTGCGGACGGTTTGAAAGGTACTGATGAAGCTTATGTTCCCGTACATAATGGCGAGCTGGTAAAGGAAGCTAAAATTGGTCGTGCAATTATGGATGCAGACGTATTCGTTTCCTTGACTCACTTTAAAGGTCACGAAATGGCAGGCTTTGGCGGTGCTATTAAAAATATCGGTATGGGTGGCGGTTCCCGTGCAGGTAAAATGGAAATGCACAATGATGGTCATCCCAAAGTTAGTGCTAAAAAATGTATTGGTTGTGGTCGTTGCGTAAATATTTGCGCCCACGGTGCTCCTGTTGTTACTGATGGCAAAGCTAAAATTGATGTAGCTAAATGTGTTGGTTGTGGTCGTTGCTTGGGTATTTGCCCCATGGATGCAATTAGCACCATGTACGATGCAAGCTTGGATAATTTGAATAAAAAGATGGCGGAATATGCTCAAGCTATTTGCTACGGCAGACCTCATTTCCACATTAGCTTGATTGTAGACGTTTCCCCGTACTGCGATTGCCACGGCGAAAACGATGCTCCTATCGTTGCAGACATTGGTATGCTGGCTTCCTTTGACCCGGTTGCTCTTGACCAAGCTTGTGTAGATTTGGTATGTGCTGCTCCTCCCATGCCTAACTCTGTTTTGGGTGAAGCTCACGCGAAAAATGCAGCAGCTTGTGAAGGACACGATCATTTCCACAATACCAGTCCGGATTCTGAATGGAAGATGTGCCTTGAACATGCAGAAAAAATTGGTTTAGGCACTCGCCAATATGAACTGGTAAAAATTTAAAAGTTTTTCAAATAATTAACAATTATTATCCATTGTTGTGATATAATAGACATAACAAAACAGAACGGAGGGTTTCAATATGGCAAAGATTACCTATTCTTTTGAGGATGCAATTCAAATTTATCACAGAAGTTCTTCTACAATTGAAGTTTTTGAACCGCTGGTTGCTGAAGAAGATTGGCAAGGCATTCGTCCTGACGCTGTTAGACGTACTGAAGATTATTTCAGTGATGATGAACTGCTTGACTTCGACCAATTTACCAAAGAACAATATGCTGAAAAAATTGGTAGTGTAGATGGTAAGCCTGATGAAGCTTTCCCCGTACTTGTAGCTGTACGTAAAGCACGCGAAGCGGAATAATTTTGAAGCGATTTTAACTGAGGGAGCAATGCTCCCTCTTTTATGTTTTTATGAATGGATTTCTAAAATATTTTTAAATAATATGCAATTATGTTATAATAGTCACATAAATTTTTGGAGGACTGTGCTTTGTTCACTATTGTTAAAGATTTCCGTCAGGAAATCGTTATCGAAAAATCTCGTTTTATATGTACGCTGAAAAAGGTTCATAGTGAAGCGGAAGCCCAAGAGTTCATTAAAACAATTAAGAAAGAATTTTGGGATGCAACACATAATTGTTCTGCTTATATTGTTGATGAAATGGCGCAACGTTCCAGTGACGATGGGGAACCTTCCGGTACAGCAGGGTTGCCTATGTTGGAAGTGCTTCGTAAGAACAAGCTTACCAACACTGCTGCGGTAGTTACCAGATACTTTGGCGGCATAAAGCTTGGTGCAGGTGGACTTGTTCGGGCTTACACAAACAGCGTGGCGGAAGCAGTAAAGGCTACCGGTATTGCTCAAAAGGTTTTGGTAAGCAAGTTTAGCTTCATCTATGATTTAAACGAGGTTGGAAAAATTTTGAATATCCTTTATCAGCAACAACTTTTTGAAATTGCTGATGTGGAGTACGGTTTAAAAGCAAAGGTCATTTTAAAAATGAAGGACAGCGATAAAGAGGCTGCAGAAACTTGGCTTACGGAAAGTTTAAACAAGGTTGTGCAGTTAGAAAGAGAAGGCAGCGAATTCATTGAAGTTCCGCTGTAAGCTGTTCGATAAATTAAGGGGAGGATTAAAAATGGATTTTATTTCTAACATTGTTGACACTCTTAACGGGTGGCTGTGGTCTTATGTTTTGATTGCTATGTTGGTTGGCTTGGGTACTTGGTTCACCGTTGGTAGTGGTTTTGTGCAAATTCGTTGCATCAAAGAGATGGTACGCTTGATTACTAAAACCGCAGGTTCCCAAGTTGGTGAAGGTGGTATTTCTTCTTTCCAAGCGTTCTGCATTTCTACTGCTTCTCGCGTAGGCGTTGGAAATATTGCAGGCGTAGCTATCGCAGTTGTAGCAGGCGGTCCCGGTGCAGTTTTCTGGATGTGGCTCATCGCTTTGATTGGTAGTGCTTCCGGTTTCGTAGAAAGTACTCTTGGTCAAATTTACAAAGTTCCCCGTCAAGGTGGCGGTTTCTTGGGTGGTCCTGCATACTACATTAAAAATGTATTGGGCAACAAGTCTATGGCAGTACTTTTTGCAGTATTGATTTCTGTAACTTATGGTTTGATTTTTAACTCCGTACAATCTAACACCATCGCAATTTCTTGCTCAAATGCTTTTGGCGTAGATAG
This sequence comes from Phascolarctobacterium sp., assembly GCA_045123075.1. GTDB lineage: Bacteria > Bacillota > Negativicutes > Acidaminococcales > Acidaminococcaceae > JAHHUH01. The sequence goes on from JBGVIJ010000063.1 coordinate 6,952, forward strand.
AGTTGTTATCGGTGGTGTAGTTACTGCTTTAACTGCGTTGGTAATCTTTGGCGGTATTACTCGTATTGCAAAAGTTGCTGAAATGATGGTTCCCTTTATGGCAGGCATCTATCTTTTGGTTGCACTCTATGTAGTAATTTGCAATATCTCTTTAGTTCCGCAAATGTTAGCTGATATTTTTAGTTCTGCATTTGGTATGGACGCTGCTCTTGGCGGTGGTATTGGTGCTGCAATGATGCAAGGTATCAAACGCGGTTTGTTCTCTAATGAAGCTGGTATGGGTGCTGTTCCTAATGCTGCAGCTACTGCTACTACCAGTCATCCTGTTAAACAAGGTTTGATTCAAGCTTTTGGCGTATTCGTAGATACTCTCTTGGTATGTACTGCTTCTGCTTTCATCGTACTCTTGACTAAAGACTATGCTGCAAGTGGCAAAACCGGTATTGAATTAGCGCAATTTGCTTTATCTCAACATATTGGTTCTTGGGCAGGTACTTTCCTCGCAATTATGATTATCCTTTTTGCATTTAGCTCCATCGTTGGTAACTACTATTATGGCGATATCAATATGCCGTTTATTTGCGAAAGCAAAACTGTTTTGAATGTTTATCGTGCAATGGTAGTTGGTATGGTTATGTTTGGTAGTGTGGCAGAAGTTCCCTTTGTTTGGAATTTAGCTGACTTGTTCATGGCATTTATGGCTATTGTAAACTTGATTGCCATTGCTCGTTTGAGCAAATACGCTTACGTTGCTCTGGATGATTATTTAGCACAAAAACGTGCAGGTATTGTGGAACCTGAATTTGACCCGTCTGTAATGCCGGATCAAAAAGGTATCTTTAGCTGGGGCAAAGAAGAAAAATAAATTTTAGTTTTCAAGGGGTACGCGATAAGCGTACCCCTTTTTGTATTTTGAATATATTAAAGATATGGGAAAAACTTTTTTGAATTATACTCTTATCTATGGTACAATAAAAAATGCACTAGAGGGCATTCAAGGCAGGGGTGTGTCTTTTTGTCCGTTTTTGACTTAGAAAATAGCCTTGGGCGTAATTTTAAAGGGGATACGATGAGGAATAAGATTTCAAATTACTGTGAACAAATCCGTAAGTTCTGGAATGAAGACGGTTCCTACACCTTTATCCTAGTACCTGATGACGGTAGGGAATTTAAAAGGAAAACCTATGAAAAAGAATATCTGAAAAAATATGCTCGTATAATTGGTGGTTGCACACTCGCTTTTCTTGGCAGCTTGCTTATTATGCACGGGATTATTTTTAAATGTGTGTCTGACCAAAGAGAGCTGGCTGCTTTCAGAGAAAACCATGTGGCACAAGAAGCGAAATTGCAAGAGCTTTCCGCAATTTCGGAAAGAGTGCAAAAAGATATGGCAACTCTGGCAACCATTGAACAAAATGTGCGCAAGCAAATGGATAAATACGGTATTGCTTTAAAAGAAGAAGATAAACCTGAAAAAGATTTTCTTGGTGTAGGTGGTCCTTCCGCTGTAAAGATATCTGAAACTACCGTATTAATGGAGCAAAATAAGAACTTGCACCAACAATTGCAACATAAAACTGAGGATTGGAATAAACTGCTTACCAAGTTAAAGAAGGAAAATTATCGTAAGGAGATGACTCCTAACTTGTGGCCTACTAATAGCCATTACGTTACTTCTGAATTTGGTGGTCGCTACAATCCTTTTGATGGTTATTCCAGTGACTGGCACGGTGGACTTGATATTGCTGATAACTATGGCGCACCTATTTATGCGACTGCTTCCGGTTATGTAGAATATTCCGGTTGGTATTATGGTTATGGCAAGTATATTCGTCTTAATCATGACTATGGTTATAAAACTGCTTACGCTCATATGGCAGAGTTGTATGTAAGCAGTGGTGATTATGTTACCAAAGGTGAAGTAATTGGTACTGTTGGTAGTACCGGTTATAGCACCGGTCCTCACTTACATTATGAAGTATTGCTGTGGGGCGAAGAAATCAATCCTCGTGATTTAATGTAAGCTTTTGTTGTTTAGATTAAAAGGTCTTTTGTGAATAGAAAGGTATATTAATGTTTCAACAAGTTCGCGAATTGATGAACTGGGTGCGTGAGTCCATACGTAACGAAAGTTCATATAATATTATGGTAGTGCCTGATGATGGTAGAGAAATTAAGAAAACTTCCATAGGTGTCGACCATTTTAAGAAATTTGCTTATATCGCAGGCGGAGCTGCAATTTTCTTTGTAGTGAGCCTGGGGGCGACGTACTTTTTATTAACAAAAAATAATGCAGATGCTACAGAGTTAGCAGAGTTTCGTCGTACAAAACAAGCACAGGAACAAAAATTGCAAGAGCTTTCTGTAATGGCGGAAAGCGTACAAAAAGATATGGCTGCCTTATCTAAAATTGAGGAGCAGGTACGTGCCCAAATGGAAAAAGCTGGGTTGGAAGTTCCTGCACCCGTGGCAGGCAAAAAAGAACAGCAGCCCGGTTAAGTTAAGATAAGGAGATGATAAACGATGTTTGGTTTTGGTAAGAAAAAAGAAGAAACAGCTGTTGTGGTTTCCAATCCGGAACCGGCAGTAGTTGTGGAAGAAGTAAAAAAACCTACTGTTATAAGAAAAAAGGAGTTTTGCAAAATGGAATATGAAGTATTGATTGGTAAAAACACTGCTATTAATGGTAACATTAACATCAACGGATGTACCCGTATTGATGGCGTAATTGATGGTACTTTGGCTGTTGACAGCGATTTGTTCATCGGTGAAACCGGTATTATCCGTGCAACTGTATATGCACAAAATGCTCATATTTCCGGAACAGTAACCGGTAACATCGTTTGCCGTGGTCGTTTGGAACTGCTCTCTACTGCAAGAATCAGCGGCGACATTAAATGTGGCACTTTGGTTATCGCAGAAGGCGCTGAATTCAATGGCAAATGCGAAAAAATCGTTGCACAAACTGAAGCTATCGAAGGCTAATCTTTTTAGTAAAGAAAAACATACTCATCTTTGATGAGTATGTTTTTCTTTATTTTAGGAACGCTTCATATTATAATTAAATAGTTACAATATTTTTATTGAGAGGTTAGAAAATGCGTTTAAGAAAGAAACCTTGGATTGAAAAAGCAATGACCGAACTTATCGGTGATTATGTATTAATGCACGATTTAGAACAATATAAAGGTAAATGGCAAGAACTGTTCCCTGGCAAAAAACTTTGCTTGGAAATTGGTTGCGGTAAAGGCCGTTTTACCATCGGTATGGCAGAACTGTTCCCGGAAAAAGCTTTCATCGGTATTGAAACTCAACATGATATCGCTTATTATCCCGGCAAGGCTGCTAAGGACAAAGAAATGGATAATGTAAAAATTATCTGCGCGAATGCAGAAGCTTTGAACGAATGGTTTGAACCTGGCGAAATTAAAGAACTGTATTTGAATTTTAGTGATCCCTGGCCGAAAGCGCGTCATGCTAAACGTCGTTTGACTCATCGTGGTTTCTTGGCTAAATATGCCCAATTGCTTGGCCCCGGCGGTCATATGCGTTTCAAAACTGACAACAGAGGTCTGTTTGATTTCTCCGTAGAAGAGTTTAAAGAATTTGGTTGTGAAATCATCGCTTTAAGTTACGATTTACATAACTCTGAATATGAGAACCATGTACAAACTGAGTATGAGCAAAAATTCAGTTCCAAAGGTACTCCTATCAACTTCTGTGAAGTAGTGTTTAAATAATTTGTTATCGTACTCTTGCGCGTGTTTTTTAGTGTGGAGTGAATTTGATGAATAATAAATTCTTGTTCTGGGATAATCCCAAACAGGCAGTGTGGCATACCATGTTTGCTTTGCTTTTTGTTGGTTGCATCAATATTTTTAGTGCAAGTTTTATTAGGGCGGAAGCAGATGGTAGTAGCACTTTCTATTATTTAATTAGATATATAGTTTATTCTTTGGTAGGCTTAGTTGCCATTTGGGTAGCAAGAACTTTTAATTACAGGCGTCTTTTAAGCAAGAATGCTATAAGCTTTATTTATATTAGTATTTTATTAATGCTTATATTGGTAGATTTTATTGGCTTAGAAAGTGGTGGTGCACGTCGTTGGCTTGGTTTTGGTGGTGTAACAGTGCAACCTTCGGAATTTGCCAAGCTTGGTATTATAATGCTGTGCGCTCGTTATTTGGGAATGCATTTAAAAAAGGGACAAAATGCTAGCTTTCTTAAGGGTGATGGCAGAATGTGTCTTGGTGCAACCTGTGTTTACGCTTTCTTAGTACAACAACAGCCTGATATGGGTACTGCTGCCATTATCTTTGCCTTGATGTTTTGTATGTATATTATTGCAGGCTTGCCGTGGAAGCAGATTGGGTCCGTGTGCATTTTAGGAGTTTCGGCTGCTGTGTTTTTGGTAATGACTTCTACCTATCGTGCTGACCGTATCAGAGTATGGCTTGACCCGTGGATTGACGAAGTTGGCGACGGTTACCAAATGGTACAATCCTTGCTGTCCATTGGTAGCGGTGGCTGGTATGGCACAAAATGGGGGGAAGGTTCTTCCAAGTTCTTCTATTTACCGGAAGCACATACTGACTTTGCCTTTGCCGTGTTCTGTCAGGAAAATGGCTTTTTGGGCGCTTGCTTCTTAATTTTGCTGTTCGCCATTTTAGGCTGTGCCCTTTTGCGTATTGCGGTTTGCTCTAAAGATGAGCGAGGCTTTTTGTTGGCGGCGGGTGTGAGTTTTTTGATTGTTGGACAAGCTGCTGCCAACATGGCAATGGTTTGTGGATTGTTACCCGTAATTGGTGTACCTCTGGTCTTCATCAGTTATGGTGGTTCTTCCTTGTTTATTTCCATGGCTGCCATCGGGCTAGCGCTTTCTGTTTATGACGACGAGGTAGAGCGTGAAAAAGCTGCTGCCATTACTGAGCCTGAGGAACGTCGCAGTGATCTGCGTGTTGTGAGCAGGAGGTGGCACCCCCGATGAAACATATGCAAGAAAATAGACAACGTTATGCGTTGCTCTGCGGAATAATTCTTTTTATTTTTGCTAGCGTAGTTGTTCGCTTGGCGTGGCTCCAATTGTGGAGTGCGGAGCGTTTCACGAAATTAGCAGAACAACAAATAACTGCGGATGTGACTAGTAAAAATCCTCGTGGTAAGATTCTTGACCGTGATGGGGAAGAACTTGCCGTAAGTATTATGACTAAGTCTTTGTACGTTGATCCATTTGAAATGGTAGATACTCTTAAAAGCAAGAAGCAGAAGGAGCCTTTACGTGATGTAAAACGTATAGGTGCGGACTTGCTTGCTCCCGTTTTGAAGATGGACGCTGCAGAATTATACGAACTCTTTAGCTCCGAAGGAAGATTTCTGTGGGTGAAACGTACCATGGAACCCAAGGAAGCGGAAGAAGTTAAGAAGATTATTAAGGACCATAAGCTGCCCGGCTTACATTTTTTGGAAGAAAGTAAACGTTACTATACCAAGAAGGGTGCAGCTGCTCACGTTTTAGGTTTTGTTGGTACGGATGATATTGGTTGGAGTGGTATAGAATATTCTTTGAATGATATTTTGACTGGTGCGGAGTCCAGACATTCTGCCATGTTTAACGCTTTGGGCGGACAAATGCTTGACCAAGATGTCAAAAGTGAGAAGAAGGAAAATGTTTTCAATGTTTATCTGACTTTGGACAGTAAAATGCAGTATGTTTTGGAAGACGCTATGGAAGACGCCATTAAGCGTACCAAGGCAAAAGGTGCTGCTGCCATTATTATGGACCCTTATTCCGGTGAAATTTTAGGTATGTCCAGCAGACCTACCTATGACCCCAATAATTATAGTAACTATAAACCGGAAGTTTGGAGCAATAAAACTATCTCCATGATTTACGAACCCGGTTCCGTTTTCAAACCTATTGTTGCTTGTATGGGGATGGCAGAACAAATTGTTACACCTAATTCTATATTTCAAGATGATGGTAGAATTCAGGTCGCAGACCGTATTATTCACAACTGGGACTGGAAATGGGAATTCAAGGGCAAAGGTAAGATTCCTTTAAGTGAGGTTATCAAAAATTCCGTCAATACCGGTATGGTGCAATTAGGTATGGAGCTTGGTGCTCATAGGCTTACCAATTACAGTAAACTTTTCGGATTTGGCGAACCTACAGGTATTGAATTGCCCGGTGAAGAAAGTGGTATTCTGTATAAGGCAGAAGATATGTATAAACCTGACGTTGCCACTATGGCTATCGGTCAAGGTATTGCAGTAACACCTATTCAAATGTTACGTGCAATTTGTTCCATTGCTAACGGTGGTGAATTGGTAAAACCTTACATTATCAAAAAGGTTGTTGCGCCTAATGGTGATGTGGTGCGTGAAGGGCAGAAAAAAGTTATTCGCCAAGTTATCAGCAAGGATACTGCTTCCAAAATGCGTGATATGATGGAGCAAGTTGTTATTGACGGCGGTGGTAAGAGTGCTGCTATCAAAGGCTATCGTATTGCAGGTAAAACCGGTACTGCCGAAAAGCTTGCTGAAAAAGGTGGTTACGAAAAGGATAAATACATTGCTTCCTTTGTAGGCTTTGTACCTGCGGATAAACCTAAGTACGCTATGATTGTTATGATTGACGAACCGCAAGGTGCTTTTTATGGTTCTCAAGTTGCTGCGCCTATCTTCCGTGATACGCTACAACAAATTCTTGTTGCTAAAGGTATTCAGCCTATTAGTGGCGAAGGTTTGCCTTCTTTCGAACAGTTAGAACAAGCTGAAGCAAAAACGGTACAATCCGAAGAGAAAGTGCCTCAACTGACAATTCTGCCTGACGGCAAAATTAAGCTGCCTGATTTCAGGGGCGTTGATATGCGCCGAGCAGCAGGTATTATTCGTCAGGGGAGACTGCGCCTAAAACCTCATGGTAGTGGGTTTGCCTATAAACAGGAACCGAAAGCGGGAACTGTAGTGGACGAAGGGCGTGTCGTTGAAATATGGTTTAAATAATTTTTACCCGTATGGTGTTTCCTTGCAGGAGAAAACGCTATGCGGGTAGAACTATTTAAGGGCGTTTATCTGAACGTAGTTTAGTGCTTAGTAAAATTTAAAAATAAATTTTTAGGAGGGCGAAACATGTTATCCGATATCGAAATTGCTCAACAAGCGAAGATGTTAAAAATTACCGAAGTGGCTGCAAAGCTTGGCATCCCCGAAGAAGACATTGAAATGTATGGTCGCTATAAAGCAAAATTGTCCATGGATTTGATTCGCAGAATGGAAGCTGAAAAACCGGGCAAACTGATTCTCGTTACTGCAATCACTCCGACTCCGGCTGGTGAAGGTAAGTCTACTACTACTGTTGGCTTGGCTCAAGGCTTGGCTAAAATCGACAAAAGCGTTATCGTAGCATTGCGTGAACCTTCCCTCGGACCTTGTATGGGCGTTAAAGGTGGTGCTGCTGGTGGCGGGTATTCCCAAGTAGTTCCCATGGAAGATATTAATTTGCACTTCACCGGTGACTTCCACGCTATTACCTCTGCTCATATGCTTCTTTCTGCAATGGTAGATAACCATGTGCAACAAGGCAATGCTCTTAATATTGACCCGCGCCGTATCGTTTGGAAACGCGTTGTTGATATGAACGACCGCGAACTCCGTAACATCGTTGTTGGTTTGGGTGGCAAAGCTCATGGCGTACCTCGTCAAGATGGCTTTGATATTACCGTTGCTTCCGAAGTTATGGCAATCCTTTGCTTGGCAACCAGCCTTCGCGATTTGAAAGAACGTTTGAGCAAAATCATCGTTGCTTATGACTATGCGGGCAAAGCTGTTACCGCAGGTCAAATCAATGCTCACGGTGCAATGGCAGCTCTCTTGAAAGATGCTGTTAAACCTAACCTTGTTCAAACTTTGGAAAATGTTCCTGCAATTATCCACGGTGGTCCGTTTGCAAACATCGCTCACGGCTGCAACAGTGTAATGGCAACTAAAACTGCTATGAAATTGGCAGACTACACCATTACTGAAGCAGGTTTCGGTGCTGACCTTGGTGCAGAAAAATTCTTTGATATTAAATGCCGTTATGCAGGCTTGAAACCTGACGCAGTTGTATTGGTCGCAACTGTTCGTGCTCTTAAAATGCATGGTGGCGTTCCCAAATCTGAACTGACTACTCCCAACGTAGAAGCAGTTAAAAAAGGTATCGTAAACCTTGAAAAACACATTGAAAACGTACAAAAATTTGGCGTACCTCTGGTAGTTGCTATCAACATTTTTGCTCAAGATACTCCGGAAGAATTGGAAGCTGTTCGTGAACACTGCGCTAAACATGGTGTAAACGTTGCATTGTCCGACGTATTCGCTCGTGGCGGTGAAGGCGGTATCGAATTGGCTAAAGAAGTAGTTGCTCTCGTTGAAGGCGGCACTGCTAACTTTAAACCTATCTATGAAGACGATATGCCTTTGAAACAAAAAATTGAAACCGTTGCTCGTGAAATTTACGGTGCTGATGGCGTTAACTTTAGCAACGATGCAGAAAAAGCTTTGGCTGACTTTGAAGCTATGGGCTATGGCAACTTGCCTGTTTGCATGGCTAAAACCCAATACTCCTTCTCCGATGATCAAACTTTGCTCGGTCGTCCCAGTGGTTTCAAAATTACCATTAAAAACTGCCGCATTTCCGCAGGTGCAGGTTTCGTAGTAGTTTTGACCGGTGACATTATGACTATGCCCGGCTTGCCGAAAGTTCCGGCTGCAGAAAAAATTGACGTATCCGATGAAGGTGTAATCTCCGGTCTGTTCTAAAAATTTTCTGGTTAGGGTAGGTTTTTATGGAAACTATTATTATGCGCGGCAAACCCGTCGCTGACAAATACAGACAGCTTATCACTGAAAAAGTTAAAGCTGCAAAAGAAGGTGGCCGCATTACGACTTTAGCAGTAATTGTTGTAGGTGATGATCCTGCTTCTCACGTTTATAAAAATCGTCTGGTGAAGTTGGTGGAAGAACTTGGTGGCGAAACCAAGGAGTTCCTTTTCCCTGCAGATACTCCCGAAGAAGAAGTGGTTAGCCTTATCAAAAAAATAAATCGCAATAGATATATTACCGGTATTTTACCTATGATGCCTATGCCTAAACATATCAATGAAGCTACAATTAGTGCAACTATTGCTGCCAGCAAAGATGTTGATTGCCTTAGCTATGCTAATATTGGCGAGTTCTTTGCCGGAAGTAATCCTTACGCACCTTGTACTCCCCGTTCTTGTATGGCAATCTTAGAGCATTATGGCGTAGAATTAGAAGGTAAAAGCGTTGTGGTCATTGGTCGTAGTAATGTGGTTGGCAAACCTGCTGCCGTATTACTTTTGAACAAGAACGCTACTGTTACTTTGTGTCATTCTAAAACCAAAAATCTTGCTGAGCTTACTCGCCAAGCGGATGTTGTAGTTGCTGCTGTTGGCAAACCTTGCTTTGTAACACCTGATATGGTGAAAGAAGGCGTGGTTATTGTGGACGTTGGCATAAATTCTGTTGATGGTAAACTGGTGGGCGATGTAGATCCTGCTGTTGAAGCTAAGGCAAGCTACTTCACTCCTGTTCCCGGTGGCGTAGGTGTTGTAAGCAATATGATGGTTATGGATGCTTTAACCCGTCACGTTTAAGAGGTGACAGAATGCAAAGATTTTTGTGGTTGATTCTCTTAATCGTTTTTACAATCTTTATTTTCTTCAGTTCTTCTTTGCCGGCAACAGAATCTGCTAAAATGAGCGGTTATGTTGTAAAAGTTCTTAAGGCTACCTTTGAAATGGTAGGTATGAGCTACGATGGTAATTTAGAATATACTATTCGTAAGTTGGCACATTTTATGGAGTTTGGCGGACAAAGCTGGCTCCTGTGCAAAACATACAGTGAGTTCTCTGTTTCTAAACGTACTTCCACCGGTTACATTCTGTTCTTAGGTTTGTTGACTGCGGTTGTAGACGAATACATTCAGTTTTTTACTCCTGGTCGTGAATGCCGTGTGACTGATGTGTTGTTAGATTTTAGCGGGACTTTTTGTATGTGGTTGTCCTACCGAATATATCAATGGACTAAGTAAAATTTGCCATAAGCACTGTTATGCTTTGTCGCAACTTATTCACTTGCTCGACGTACCATTAGTACGCCTTCGCTGCATGAATTGCGTTGCTTCGCGCCTTCCAGCACTTCTGACAAGTTTTAGGAATTAATTTTATAAGTAAAAAGCTGTAGCATTTTGCTACAGCTTTTTTGTTTAAGGGGATATTATGAATTTGAGAGAAGAAGGGGTATTGTTTATTTGCAATCACGATGTTGTCTATGAGGGTTAGGCATACCGATTTTTTTAGGAGGTTGTTGAGCGCGGATGGCGTCACGTTGTTCTTTAGTCATATCACGCATTTCTTCGCGTTGAGCTTTATTATGTTTTTTCATGCGTTCCATTTGAGCTTTGTGGAACTCTCTATCTTTTTTGATGAAGTCTTCAACTTCTTTGCGTTGTTCCGGGGTAAGCTTGTTCATTTTTGCTTCAACGCGTTCTTTGCGTTCAGCACGCCATTTGCTCATTGCTTCCTTGCGTTCTTCGGGAGACATTTTCTTCCAAGCTTCGCGGCGAGCTTCACGTTTGGCTTTCATTGCTTCCATTTTTTCTTTGGTCATATTTTCGGGGCGAGCGAATTTGCCTTTTTTAGGATGACGGCATTGGAAGCGGTCATCAGCGTCTTTGTGACGATGTTCTTTGATATCGCAGTTGTCTTGATGTTGGAGGATTCTGTCAACTCTTTCTCTCATGGTCGGTTTTGCAGGAGCTTCGCCTGCGAAAGCTGCGTTTGCACAGAAGGCGGTGAGTACGGTTGCTGCCAATAAAGCTTTTTTGTAGTTAGTTTTCAACATAATCTTTCACTCCTTACATTCACTTGTCGTTTTGTTGTTTAGTTGAGTTTTGTTTTGTGTGGGGTTCCTTTGTTGTGTTTATAATAACAAGGGGTTATGTTTTAATTATGGTTTTAAAATGTCTTTTTTGTGTTTTTTAGACAAGCAAATTACAATGTTCAGCAACACGAAAAAGTTTGACGCTCCTTTTAGTTGAAAACATAATTTTGTCATAAGTAAGTTTTATATTATAATAAAGATAACTATAAAAATAATGAACTCAATAGAAGCGAGGTGCCCTATGAACAAAATCTTAATCGCTGATGACAATAAACAAATAACTTCTATTTTAGCAAGCTACGCTCGTAAAGAAGGATTGGAACCTGTGATCGCTCTTGATGGTGCGGAAGCATTAGATATGTTTGCTCGTTTCCAAGACGATATCGTAATGGTACTCTTAGATGTAATGATGCCTGAAGTTGACGGCTTCGAAGTTTGCCGTCGCTTGCGTAAAGAAAGCATGGTTCCCATCATTATGATTACTGCCCGTGGTGAAGACTACGATAAAATCATGGGACTTGACATCGGTGCTGATGATTATGTAATCAAACCTTTCTCTGCTAACGAAGTAATGGCGAGAGTTCGTGCAGTTCTGCGCCGCATCCAAGTTCAAGAGCAACAAAAGCAAAATGTTTACGACGTAAGTAATTTGCACATTGACTTGGACAAATATACTGTAGAAATTGGTGGAGAAGAAGTACCACTCACTAAAAAAGAGATTGAACTCCTTTGGACTCTGGCGAAAAATAGCACTAAAGTTTTCAGCCGTGAAAATTTGTTGGACAGTATTTGGGGCTACGATTATTTTGGCGATAGCCGTACTGTAGACAGTCACATCAAACGTTTGCGTGCTAAATTGGATAAGTACGAACACGAAGGGTGGGACATTAAAACAATTTGGGGCGTTGGCTATCGCTTTGAAGTAAAATAATGGAGCAAGATGATGAAAAATAAATTCAGCAACAAAATTGCTGTCAAGCTTACTTTTTATTTTGCTGCGGTACTGCTGACTTTCTCCCTGATTATGGGTGCATTGTTCTACCAGTTCTTTAAGCAGCACAATATTGATTTAACGAAAAAGGAAATGAATTTGCGTGCCGTAAAAATTGCGGAAGTAATCAGTGCTGATCTTGATTGGTTGCAAGGTCGTTACGGAGAGAAAATTTCCCAAAGTCGTTTTATTAAAAGTTTGGACAATGCTATGCAAGAGATTGTGTGGGTTGTTGATAGCGAGCGCAATCTGAATATGAATATGGATGTGGTACGCAAGTTCCACGCTCGCAGTGGTAAACATCGTGAGAAGATGCGTCATCTTATTCCTGCTGACCCCCAGGATGCTTACCAAAAATTGCCGAAGAATATTAAAGAATATGTGGAAGAAGCTTTTCAAGGTAAGAACTTTGTTTTGGAAGAGTATAACTCCGTACTTGACGATACCATGCTTACAGTTGGTGCTCCTGTTTATGATAAGAACGGCGTAGTCAAAGCGGTGGTTATGCTTCATTCTCCAGTACAAGGTATGCGTGATGCTGTTTGGGCAGGTCTGAGGATTTTGTCTTACAGTGTTTTAGTTGCGTTAGTTTTGGTATCCGTTTTGAGTATTGTGCTTTCTTGGCGTTTCACTAAACCCTTGAATGCTATGAAAGAAATTGCAATGCGTTTGGCGGATAAGGATTACAAAGCTCGTTGTAACATTACCCAAGATGATGAGATTGGTGAACTTGCCAGAACCTTGGACGTATTGAGTGAGCGCTTGCAATTGGCAGACGAAGAAAGCCAAAAACTTGAAAAGCTTCGTCGTGAATTTATTGCCAATATTTCTCACGAACTGCGTACTCCGGTAACTGTTATTCGTGGTAGCTTGGAAGCGTTGCGTGACGGTGTTGTTACGGAGCCGGAAGAAGTTCAGGAATATCATGACCAAATGCTTTCGGAAAGTGTTTTCTTGCAACGTTTGATTAACGATTTGCTTGACCTTTCTCGTTTGCAAAATATGGATTTCCCCATTGAAAAAGAGCCTTTGAATTTGTGCGAAGTAGTGCAGGATGCAGTGCGTAGCAGTAGACGTTTAGGTTTGGAAAAGGATATCGAGATAGAACTGAGTTCTGATACGGATTTGTATGTGCTTAATGGCGACTATGGTCGTTTGCGTCAAATGCTATTAGTATTTTTGCATAATAGCATTAAGTTTTCTGATGAAGGCGGCAAGATTGAAGTTGCTTTGGGAAAAGACAAGCTTTTCATTAAGGACTACGGTTGTGGCATTAAGGCAGAGGATATTCCTCACGCTTTTGACAGATTCTACAAAGCTCGCAATGAGAAAAATAAATCCGGTAGTGGTTTAGGGCTTGCCATTGCCAAACAAATTGCTTTGCGTCACGATATGAGTTTGGAACTGGAAAGTGAGCAAGGCGTTTTCACAAAGATTACCGTAAATTTACCGCCTAAGGAAAAGGTGGAATAGGAGTTTAAAATGATGAATTATGGTTGTGAAGGACTGAACGTTGTAATTAGCGGTGGAACTTCCGGGATAGGTTTGGCGGCGGCAGAAAAGTTCTTGCGTGATGGAGCTAATGTCTATCTTTTAGGACGAAGTGTTTTGCGTGGTGCCATGGCAGTGCAAAAGCTGCTCGCTATTACAGAGCGTAGTGCTATCTATATTCCCTGTAATGTGACGAGCGTTGAAGATTGTCGCAAGGCTTTACAAAGTATTGGTGGCAACATTCACGTTCTGGTAAATGCTGCAGGCGTTTATATGGAGCAACGTTTGGAGAATGTAACAGAAGAAGATATAACTGACGTTTTTGATACCAATGTTAAAGGTACGATGCTGCTTACCCAAGCCGCGTTGCCTTTTATGTACAGTGGCGGAAGTATCGTAAATATCGCATCTGATGCAGGAATTAGTGGTAACTATGGTTGTCCGGTGTATTGTGCTTCCAAGGGTGCAATAGTGGCGTTGACCAAAGCTTTGGCTCTCGATTATGCGCCTAACATTCGAGTAAATTGCGTGTGCCCTGCTGACGTCGATACTCCACTTCTTAGAAAACAGTTGGAAGCAAGTAACGGGGGTTATACTTTAAGTGATATGGCTGATGCTTACCCTTTAGGACGTATTGGTAGAGCGGAGGAGATTGCCCACGTAATTTGCAGTGTAGCAAGTCCCCATAATAGTTTTATGACTGGTTCAATCATTGCGGTTGACGGTGGTTTAACAGCTAAATAAGTATACAAAAAAGCACTGCGAAAACGCAGTGCTTTTTATTTGTTTTAGTGCGTTAAAGTGCTATAATATAACTAACATTTTACTCAAGAAGGTTATCCGTTTTAGGAGGTGCTTTTATGAAAAGTAATGCACCCATTGGTGTTTTAGATTCTGGCGTAGGTGGTCTTTCGGTGCTGAAAGTTTTGCACCAAATGATGCCGCATGAAAATTTTATATATGTTGGCGATACTGCTCGTACTCCTTATGGTTGTCGTAGTGAAGCAGAGATTCGTCAGTTTGTGGAAGAACTTATTTCTTGGGTGGAGCGTCAAGGCGTGAAGCAAGTTGTCATTGCCTGTAATACTCTTACCATGCTTGGTATAGATAGTTTAAAAAAGAAGCATCCTTTTGAATTTGTAGGCATGTCTAAAGGTGAACAGCTTTTGTTAGCGGCAAGCAAGAAGAAAAAGATTGGCGTTTTTGCAACTCAATTTACTATTAGTACGGAAGCCCATAAGAAAGCTATTGTGGAGGCAGACGCTTCTGCGAAAGTTTATCCCATGGCTTGTCCTAAGTTTGTTCCTTTAGTGGAAGGAGAACAGTTTGAGAGTCCTGAACTTGAGCAAGCCGTAGCGGAATATGCAGCTCCCTTGAAAGAAGCTGGAATTGATGCCTTGATTTTATCTTGCACTCATTATCCTTTTATCAAAGATGTGGTTGAAGCAGAGTTTGGCCCTGATGTGGCTGTTATTGATCCTGCAGAAGCTACTGCTAAATTATCTAAAGAGGCATTGGAAAGAGAAGGATTACTTAACGAAGGAGAAGGTAGTGTTACCATTTGCTGCACTGCTGATTTGGAAAGAGTGAAACGTTTGGTGGCAAGAATGTTACCTTTGGAACAATGTTCGTTTAAAGAAATCACCTTAATTTCGTAAAGGTCACAAATTTTTTATAAACCGAGAAAACAGGCAGGAATTTGTGTCTTTTTGTCAAATAACTATAGAATTAAAGAAATAGGGCAAAGTAGCCTCTTTTGCTTTTTCTGCTGTTAAATTGTAAGACGGCAAATACATAAAATGAAGAAAGGTGGTAACCGTGCTAAAACAAGAAAGTTTAGATAATGCAAAAATCGTCGGTTCCCCGATAGTACATAAGGTGTGCTTGTTCATGTTGCTTTTTGCATTTTGGATGGCATTAGTAGGAACGTTAAAAACGAAATTTGTCATTTACGGTATCGTTACGGCGGCTACAACAGTGTGGATGTGTTATCCCTTGTTGTTAGTTCCAAACAAGGACGGTGGCAGAAAGTATTTTGTATTCGGAATATCAATTTTCAAATTTATTAGCTATTCTATTTGGTTGATGTGGCAGTTGGTATTGGCGAATATTGATGTTTTAAAAGCAACAACTAGTCAAAATCTGGATATCGATCCGAAAGTTGTGCGTTTCTACTTTAAGGTAGATAATCCTATGGCTTATGTTGTCTTGGCTAACTCCATTACCCTTACTCCCGGTACTGTAACTCTTAATGTTACTGACGACGGCTTGTTTGAAATTCATGCTTTGACCGTGGGTGCGGCAGAAGGCGTTTTGGATGGTAGCTTCCAGAAAAAAGTTGCAGATTTGTATGGCATAGATTACGAATTTGCTGTGGTGGAAGAGGAGGAATAACATATGAATATTATTTTTATAATCCTCATGGTTTCCATCATCTTTGTGATTGCTATGATGTTGCAACGTGTGTTCCAAGGTCCTACAGTTTATGATCGTATGAATGGTTTGGGCGTAATCGGTGCAGATACCATTTTACTTCTGGTTCTCTTCGGTTATATTGACAATCGTCCTGATATGTATGTGGACATTGCCATTTCTTATGCATTGTTAGGCTTTGTAGGCTCTGTAATTATTGCTAAGTTCCTGGGAGGTAAAAACATATGATTTGTGATTTTACCATCAGAGAAATTATTGCAGCATTGTTTATTTTAGGTGGTTCCGTATTCTTTATCGGTTCTGCCATCGGTATGCTGCGTTTACCGGATTTCTATTCTAGAATTCATGCTTCCGGTAATAGTGAAACTTTAGGATGTATGCTTTCCTTTATCGGTTTGATTATTTATGAAGGATTTACAATTACTTCCCTGAAGATGGCTTTAGTATTTACTATCGTATTTTTAGCTAACCCCATTGGCTCCCATATCTTGGGCAAAGCGGCTTATAAATCCGGGCATAGGGTTGTAACAGCTAAAGATTTGGCTGAAGAAGTAGAGAAGGAGGAAGACGATGCAAATATACATCATTGAAGCTGTGTTGCTGATTTTCTTAATTCTCATTACTTGTGCCGTAATCTTCTGTAAGGATTTGCTCAGTGCGGCTGTAATTTACAGTGGTTTCAGCTTCTGTGCAGTGCTTCTGTATTTTATGATGGGTGCACCTGACGTAGCTTTTACCGAAGCAGTTATCGGTACAATCTCTACAATCTTCTTTGTAGCTTCCTTGAAGAAAATTGATAGGTGGTGTAAATAATGCGTGGATTAGTAGCTGTATTACTGGCGGTTATAACTGGCATCTTCTGCTCTTTTGTAACCTATCTGCCGGAGATTGGCAATGTGAATAACGCTCCTAACCAGCATGTTACTCCTTCCTATATCTCCCGCAGTGTTGAAGATACCGGTTCTCCTAACGTAGTTACCGGTGTCATCATTGACTACAGAGGTTTCGATACCATGTGGGAAACCGGCGTAATGTTCTTGGCCGGTTTGACTACCGTTCTGCTTTTGACCAGTAATAAGGTTGGCAGACGCCCCGAAGAAGAACCGGATGATGTAGATGATTCGGAAGAAGGGGAGGTAATTAAATGAGACAAGGTTTTGGTGGTATTGTATTAAGTACTGCGTTTAGATTACTTGTTCCCTTTAGCATCGTGTATGGCGTTTACATTCTGTGCTTTGGTGAATATTCTCCTGGCGGTGGTTTCCAAGCAGGTGCGCTTTTGGCAGTAGGTGTATTGCTCTCGCGTATGATTTTAGGTGAAGATGCAAAATTCAACATTCAAGGTAAAACTTCTGTTGTTTTAGCTGGTGTTGGGACTTTTATTTATACTCTCGTTGGTTGGGTGACTATTTTTGGTGGCGGCAAATTCTTGGAATATGATTTTATGCCAATCGTTATGGAGCCTAAACACGAAATGCACGCTATGGCGATTTTCTTAATCGAAATTGGCGTAACCATGTGTGTAATGATGACAATCATTAACTTGATGGATTCTATTATAAAAAGGGGTGACGATGATGGAAGTATTGAATGAATTCTTGAAAACTAAAGGCATCTACTCCCTTGTTATGATTTTATTCTTCTTAGGCATTTATGGTATGGTTTTAGCTAAAAACTATATGAAAAAGTTGATGGCTATGAACGTTATGCAGGTTGCTGTAATTTACTTCTACCTGTGCTTTGCACAAAAAGATGGTGCAATGGTGCCT
The DNA here is from genome assembly GCA_045123075.1 of Phascolarctobacterium sp. GTDB lineage: Bacteria > Bacillota > Negativicutes > Acidaminococcales > Acidaminococcaceae > JAHHUH01. Next base: position 24,583 of record JBGVIJ010000063.1, read on the forward strand.
GTTCTTGACGGCATTACCAATAACCCTAATGCTTACATTAACCCTTTGCCTCATGGCTTGATGCTTACTGCGATCGTAGTAAGCCTTGGTACTACGGGCGTAGCTTTGGCGCTGTTGATGCGCATTAAAGAAATCTATGGTTCCGTAGAAGAGGTTGAGGTTCTGAGGAGGGCTAGCAAATGATGCAGCATGCACCTCTCTTCATCGTTTTACTTCCTGTTTCTGCAGCCCTTTTATGTATGCTCTTTAGCCGTATTCAAAAGAATTTAGGTTCTTGGGTGGTAATTGGTTCTATTGCAGCGGCGTTTATAAGTGCTGTAACAGTGTTGCAACAGGTTATTGCAGATGGTGGTAAGCCTATTCATTATTGGATGGGTAACTGGCAACCGCCTCTGGGTATCGAATTTGTTATTGATCCCATCAGTGGTGTTCTTGCCGTACTAATTACGTTTATTTCCCTGTTGGGTTCTCTTTACAGCTTGCCTTTCGTTAAAGAGGAAGGCTGGTTGCATATTGGCGGTTATTATACTCTGTATGGTTTGATGACCGTTGGTATGTGTGGTATGGTAATTACCGGTGACGTATTTAACTTGTACGTTTTCTTGGAAGTTATGTCCTTGTCCGGCTATGGTTTGATTGCTCTTGGTGGCAAAAAATCTATGTTGGCAGCTTTTAGATATTTGCTTATCGGTACCATTGGCGCATCCTTGTACCTCTTAGGTGTTGGTTATATGTATGCGTTGACCGGTACTTTGAATATGGCAGATATGGCAGTGCGTGCGGCGCAGTTCCTTGATTATCCGATTTTTGCATTGGCAGTTGCCTGCTTCGTGATTGGCTTCGGTATCAAGATGGCATTGTTCCCGCTTCATGGTTGGCAACCGGATGCATATAACTATGCACATCCCGGTTCTGCAGCATTCATCGCAGGTTGCATGAGTAAAGTTCCTGCTTATGCGATGATTCGCTTCTTATTCTTCATGTTTGGTGTGGATACTCCTGTTGTTAAGGCTGCCCTTGATGTGTTGGGTATTCTTGGTATCGCAGGTATTTTGCTTGGTTCCTTTATGGCACTTGCGCAATATGACTTCCGTCGTATGTTGGCGTACTCCAGTGTGGCACAAATCGGTTACATTGCTATTGGTTTAGCAATGGGAAATATGTACGGCTTTATCGGTGCTGTGCTCCATATCATCAACCACGCATTTATGAAGAGCGCGTTGTTCTTTGTAATCGGTGGTATTCAATATCGTTTTGGTGAAGTTAACATCTATCGCTTAGGCGGTATGAATAAAAAAGTTGCAATTAGTTCCATTACCGTTACTTTGGCAGCATTGTCCATGATAGGTATTCCTCCTACTGGCGGTTTCTTTAGTAAATGGTATCTGCTCTTAGGTGCTTACACCGGAGCCCAATATGTATATATTGGCGTTTTGGTAGTTAGTAGCTTGCTCAATGCAATTTACTTCTTCCGCATTCTTGAGCAAATGTTTGTCCAACGCGAAGCTTCTCTTACCGAAGTGCATCGTCACAAAGGTAAACTTGGTTTGCCGTTCCCGATGGCATTACCGATTGCTGTTACCGGTATTGGCATCGTAGCTTTGGGATTCTATAGCGTGGATATTGTAACTGATATTATTAAAATTGGATTGCCGGAGGTGTTGCTGAGATGACCATTGTAGATTGCAGACCTTTCTTGGCAGTTGGCGTTCCTTTCCTGGCAGCAATTTTTATTGCTTTTAGTAGAAGATGGCCTAATATCCGTGAAACTTGGAGCGTTATTGCTTCCATAATTATGTTTGGCATTGTTACTTCCATGTTGCCGGAAGTTTTAAACGGTAATGTTTATGAGTATACTATGTGCCAACTTACTGATACTGTTGGTTGGACTTTGCGTACTGACCCGGCAGGTATGGTTTTTGCTGTATTGGCTTCTATGCTCTGGGTTCCCATCAACTTCTATTCTATTGGTTACATGCGTTGTCACAAGGAAAAAGAACAAACCGGTTACTTTGCAGCTTTTGCAATTTGCATGAGCTCTGTAATGGGTATTGCGATGGCAGAAAACCTGCTGACTTTCTTCTTGTTCTACGAAATGTTAACTTTGGCAAGCTATCCTTTGGTATTACATAAACGTAATCCAGAAGCATTGATGGCAAGTCGTAAGTATTTGATTTACACTTTGATTTCCGGTCAATTATTCTTGGCTGGTGTAGTAATGGTTTATTGTACTACCGGTACCATGTCCTTTACTGCAGGCGGCTTCTTAACTTATGATTCTGCTCCCCGTTGGGCATTACAACTTGCCTTTGCGCTTATGATTTTGGCAGGTTCTGTAAAAGCGGCAGTAATGCCTTTACACGGTTGGTTGCCTGCAGCGATGGTTGCGCCTACTCCTGTTAGTGCACTGCTCCATGCCGTAGCAGTAGTAAAGACCGGTGTATTCTGCGTATTGCGTATCATCGGTTTCGTATTTGGTCCTAAATTGCTTGCTGAACTTGGTATTATTGATGTGCTTGCTTGGGCGGCAGCAACTAGTATTTTAGTTTCTTCCTTGATTGCATTGCGTCAAGACCATCTGAAACGTCGTCTGGCTTTCTCCACTATTGGTCAGCTTTCCTATATCGTTTTAGGTGCGGCGCTGCTTTCTCCCTTAAGCATTAAAGGTGCGTATCTCCACCTTGTTGCCCATGCAGTTATGAAGATTACTCTCTTTATGTGTGCAGGCTTGATTATTGCTCGTACTCATCGTGAGTATATTAGTGAACTGTATGGTATCTCTAAGAAATTGCCGATTACCATGGCTTGCTTTACTATAGCTTCCCTTGGTATCGCAGGTATGCCGTTCTTGGTAGGCTTTATTAGTAAATGGAATCTTGCTCTTGGTGCATTACAAGCAGGTAAACCTTTATACATCCTGGTTTGGGTTGCTTCCGCACTTTTGGCAGCAGCGTACTTAATGCCCATTTGTCAAATGGCTTATTTCCGCAAAGATCCCCAAGAACAATTCCGTGAATATGGTGAAATTAGCTATCGTATGTTAGTTCCCATTTGCGTAACTACTATTATGGCAGCTATTTTGGGCGTAGTTCCTGATTTCTATCCTCATTTCTACAAATTGGCGACAATGGCAGCTAATGCTATTACCGCTGGCTGGAACGGGGGGTGGCTGTAATGACTAAAAAGACAGTTTACATGCTTGTTGCTGTGGTTTTAGTATTATCCGCAGTAGCAGAAATGTGTGGCGTACATCTGCACGGTGCACATTGGTGGCCGTTACCCTTCGGCTATAACATTTTCTTCGGTTTTGTTGGTTGTTGGGCACTGATTATCGTTTCTAAAATAATTATGGCTCCTATCTTGCAACGTGACGAAGATTACTACGAAAGTGTAGGTGACGATGATGAGTGAGATGTTAATGCATCCGGGCATAATCCTTATCCTGGTAGGTATACTTGCCATGATCGCACCGAAATGTGTACGTAAAGTATTGTTGGCTGTAGGTCCCTTGGCAGCTCTTTATGTTGCTTTTAACCTGCAACTTGGTACTGAAGTTAGCATTGACTTCGTACGTGGCTACAAATTAGGTATTCTCCATGTTGATAAACTCAGCTGGATTTTCACTTTTATCTTTTCTGTTTTAGCACTTATCAGCGGTATTTATGCTTGTCATAACGAAAACCGTATGGAAGCATTGTGTGCTATGGCTTATGCAGGTTGTGCCATTGGTGTAACCCTTGCTAAAGACTGGTTGACATTGATTTTCTTCTGGGAAGCAATGGCAGTAACTTCCGTATTCTTGGTATGGTGTAAAAATAGTAAAGTATCTCGTCGTGCAGGCTTCCGTTACCTTTTGGTACATATGCTTGGTGGTAACTTGTTGTTGGCAGGTATCTTCCTGCATTTAGGTCATGGCGGCGATGCTACCATTGCTAATTTGGTAAATGGTCCTCACGATTATACCTATTGGTTGATTCTGATTGGTATTTGCGTGAACGTAGCAATGCCTCCTGTTAACGCTTGGCTCGTTGATGCTTATGCAAACTCCACTATTACTGGTGGCGTGTTTATGAGCTGCTTAACCACTAAAGTTGCAGTTTATGCATTGCTTCGCGTGTTCGCAGGTAGCGAACTGATTATGTGGGGCGGCGTGCTGATGGCACTTTATGGCGCTTGCTACGCGATTATGGAAAACGATATGCGCAGACTGCTGGCTCACCATATTATTAGTCAAACTGGTTTTATGGTAGCTGGTGCAGGTATTGGTACTGGTCTTGCCATGAATGGTGCAACTGCCCATGCGTTCTGCGATATTCTCTTTAAATCCTTGCTCTTTATGTGCGCTGGTGCGATTATGTACGCAACTGGTATTGGTCACATCAATAAGCTTGGTAATATGGCGAAGAAGATGCCGTTTGTTTGCATCTGTTTCTTTGCAGCGGCGTTCTCCATTTCCGGTATTCCTTTGTTCAACGGTTTTATCAGTAAAGCGATTACCGTAAATGCTGCTTACGCTGCAGGTCAAGGTATGGTTTATACTCTCCTTGAAATTGCTAGTATCGGTACCTTCTTATCCATTCCCTTGAAGATGGGTTACTTCATCTTCTTGCGTAATGATGATAAAGGTGCAGAAATTAAAACTCAATTGCCTATCAATATGAAAGTGGCAATGGGTATGGGCGCTTTCCTGTGCTTCTTGTACGGTGTTTGTCCTAGCCTTTTGTATCAATATCTGCCCTTCGAAGCTCCGGCATACCATCCGTTCTTACCGGAACACATTCTGCAATATGTGCAGATGTTAGGTATGGCAATGGTTCCCTTTATGATGTACTTGTCCCATATGGAACCGCACACTGCAATTAGTTTGGATACTGACTGGATTTATCGCAAACCTTTTGTAGTTGTAGTAAAAGAAACCAGTATGATTTTCTGTGCATTGTGCAGTGCTCTTGGTAATGTTTGGAAAGTTATGTACGAAAAGTTTATGGAACTTACTGCAAATCCTATGGAATTCTTGGATGCGCGTCCTTTCCATAAGAGAAAGAAATACAATCCGGAAAACTATCGTACAGCTATTGCTGATCCTATGATGATTACTTTGACGGTTCTGGGGTGCGCAATTGGTTACATCGTAGCACATTTAAAATCATTATAAGCACTGTCTTCCTGCGTTGGAGCTTCTAATGATTTTATGAATCAAAATCTAAAGCGACGTCTTATGGCGTCGCTTTATTCATATGTAGAAAAATTATTTTATTAAATAACATTATCTATGTTAAAATATAAGCAGATATATTTTATATGGAGGTGCCATAATGACCTTAGCTAATTATTCTTATAAGTACGGACACGGATACAAAGATTTCTCTTTGGAACAAGACCGTGTTATTGCGGAAATCAAAGTGGCTGAAATGCCCCCTGTTGAAAATTTAAAAGCTGCAATTTTAGATGCTATCTATCATCCTATTGACAGTGCACCGATTAATGAACTTGTTAAACCTGGACAAAAGGTTGCGTTCATTTGCAATGACCCCACTCGCGTAGCTAATAGCTTTGACTTTATGCCTGTGCTGGTAAATGAAATGAATAAGCTTGGCATTAAAGATGAAGATATGCGCATTGTTTTTGCTCTTGGTACTCATCGCAAAATGACTGATGAAGAAATGGTAGAAGCAGTTGGCGAAGATGTTGCTAAACGTTTGCCTATGTATAACAGCGATTGCAATGCAGCGGATGATTTTGAATATTTTGGTGAAACCTCTTTTGGTACTCCTGTTTGGATTAATAAACTTATTTGTGATGTAGACTTGGTTATTATGACTGGTACCATCGTTCACCACTTCTTTGCAGGCTTTGGCGGCGGTCGTAAGGCTATTCTCCCTGGCGTATCTGCAATGGAAACTGTACGCAGAAATCATAGCTTGATGATGAGCCCCAACTCTCAACTTGGCAAATTACATGGCAACCCTGTGTATGATGACCAAATGGAAGGTGTACGCCTTTTTGCTAAAGAACATAAACTCTTCTTGTTTAACGCAATCCTCGACGCTAAAAAAGAATTCGTAAAAATCTTTGCTGGCGATTGGGACAGCGCTCACATTGAAGCTTGCAAATTTGTAGATAAAGTTTACGGCGTAGAAATTGATGAACCTGCAGATGTAGTTATTGCTTCTTGCGGTGGTTATCCGAAAGATATTAACGTTTACCAATTGCAAAAAACCATGGATAATGCATGGTGTGCTGTAAAAGAAGGTGGCGTCGTAATCATCATCGGTGAATGTGAAGAAGGTAGCGGTAGCGCAGCCTTGGAAAAAGCTTTGCAAGAAAATCCGTCTCCTGACGCAATTAAAGCACAACTTGAAAAGAATTTTGTGATCGGTGCACACAAAGCTTTCGCTATTACTCGCCTGATGAAAAAGGCAAAATTCATCCTTGTGTCTGCTCTGGATAAGAAAATTGCTAAGGATTTACTTTTCGAAGCAGTAGATACTGTTAATGAAGCAATTAAACTGGCTGAAAAAAGTGTTGGTACAGATTATAAAGTTGTTTTGATGCCTCAAGGAAGCTTGACTGTACCGCTTCTGAAAAAAGATTAAAGAATCCGAAAAATGGCTTAAATACGTGGTTTTTCCCTTGCTTTAAAGTTCCTTTTGGTCTATAATATGGTGTACTGACCGTGCGGGACGCACAGGTACTCAGAAAGAGTTATAGATATTAAAAGGAGAGGGTTTCGTTGAAAATGGATATAGATTATAAAGCAATTGGCGTAAGAATTAAAGCAGCTCGTGTACGTAAAGGTGTGACTCAAGGTAATATTGCAAAAATTACTGGTTTGTCTACTCCTCACATCAGTAACATTGAAACCGGCAATACTAAATTGGGTTTACCTACTATTATCCATTTGGCTAATGTATTGGACGTTTCTGTTGATGAATTGTTGTGCGATAACATTCACCGCAGTGAAAGAATTTTTCACAACGAATTGTCCGAACTCTTGCAAGATTGCTCTGTTGAAGAATTACACATCATTGCTGAGCTGGCAAAAGTAATCAAAAAGTCCGGTATCAATAGCGTAAAGAAAACTAGAGGGCGTAAAAGCAAGAAAGCTTTAGCTGAATAATATTAATAGGCTGATGTAGCTCAGCCGGTAGAGCATCTCATTCGTAATGAGAGGGTCGCGTGTTCGAACCACGTCATCAGCTCCAAAAGAAAAGCAACGCCCGCACGAAAGTGTGGGCGTTTTTACTTGCAAATTTAGAAGCTTCTCCTTATAATAACAATGCAGTTACATAACAGACAGTTCGTAACCATCCTGTCTATAAATAAAACTACGGGCGAAACTAAGTGAAATGACTTGGTTTATTATGGCGTGCTGTAGTTTGGCACGCTTTTTTATTTTAGGAGATAAAATGGCACAAGTACCTTTTGAATGTAGATACAATAAATTAATAGAGAAAAATCCCCGTGAGATTGTACTTTTGAGAGGCAATGGCTGCAAGTGGAGACGTTGTCGCTTTTGTGATTACCATTTAGATTTTTGCCTTGATCAAAAAGAAAACTTTGCTTTAAATAGCAAAGTACTTGCTCAAGTTACAGGGGTGTTTGGCATATTGGAAGTAATCAATTCCGGAAGCTTCTGTGATTTGGATGAAGAAACTCTTGCCTTGATTTTAGAAACTTGCATTGCTAAAAGAATTACTACTCTCTATTTTGAATGTCATTGGATGCACCGTGAACTTATTGCAGATTTCAAGAAGAAATTTGCCGATGCAGGAATAACAGTCAAGATGAAGATTGGTGTTGAAACTTTTGATAGCTTATTTAGAGAGAGTTATCTTGATAAAGGAATGAAGAATGCAACCGCAGAAGAGATTGCTAAATATTTTCAGCAAGTTTGTTTATTACAAGGATTGCCTGGTCAAAGCAAAGAAAGCATGCTAAGGGATATCTCCCTTGGTTTGCAGTATTTTGAGCGTGTGTGCGTGAACATTATGGTTGCTAATACTAAGCCTATTTTGCCTGACCCGCAGGTTGTAGAAACTTTTATTAAAGAAATTTATCCTTTGTATAAAGATGATGAACGTGTTGATATTTTGTTGAATAACACAGATTTTGGAGTTGGTGTTTAATGAGTAACGAAGCTTTACTGATTTTAAACTTAATAGTTGTTTACGGTAGTGTTATTTTGTGGTACTACTTTTTGAGAGATAAAGGCTTGTATTGTTGGACAGTGCTTGCCACGGTTGCTGCTAATATTGAAGTAATGATTTTGATAGATGCCTTTGGTATGCAACAAACTTTAGGTAACATTCTCTTTGCATCTACCTTTTTGGTGACGGATATTCTTAGTGAACTTTATGGCAAGAAGCACGCCAACACCGCTGTAAATATCGGCATCTTAACTTCTCTGGGATTTATTATGCTCTCTCAATTTTGGCTACACTTTACACCTGCGGTAGAAGATGTAGTGTTTCCGCACATTGTAAGTGTTTTCAGCAATACTCCACGTGTTATGGTTACAGGTCTTTTGGTTTATGCCATAGTGCAAAAAATTGATGTATGGCTTTATCATTACTGGTGGTCTTATACTAGTAGAAAGTTTGGTAGCAGTAGTAAATATTTATGGATTCGTAACAATTGCTCCACAATGCTTTCCCAGCTTTTAAACACTATCCTTTTTACTATTGGTGCCTTTTATGGGGTGTTTAGTGCTGATGTATTGGTGGATATTATCATTTTTAGTTATATAATTTTCTTTGTTACAAGTTTGCTTGATACACCTTTTGTGTATTTTGCAAGGTATCTTCACCACAAAAGAAAAGCTTTATAAATAGAAAAAGCTCCGCAAACGCGGAGCCTTTCTTATTCTTGGAGAAGATCTTCAATTTTGTATTTTTTGCCGGTAAGCAAACATTCGATGCGAGAGTTTACAACAGGATGATTGCTTAAACCTTGAGCGGTGTGCAGTGCGTGGCGCAGGGCAGGAGTTATATGTTCAGGTCCCCATTCATCAAGAATCATGCAAGCAATTCCGCGGGGCCAATCGTATAGGGAAGTGAGCGCTGCAATGATAATGCCAACACCTTCGCCCGGATGGTTACGTAAATAACGTAAAGGAACCAGCAACGCATTTTGGTCAATCAGATATTGGTAGATATTTTTCTCAACAGTGTCTAGAACTTGTTTTGAGCGTTCATCACCGGTAAAGGCAAGCAAGTAGGGAAGCAGTTGAGTTTCTGTGGGATGTTCGCAGAAGTAATCGAAAAGACGTTGCCAAATATCAATGTCCAGTTCGTAAGCGAAGTCGCACAAAGGATAGTTCACACCTTTGTCGGTAATGAGAGTTTCATCAATTTCTTTTTGCCAATCGCGTTGATAGATGATGCTATCACAAACTGCAATGATGGTATGACATTGGTTTGCAGAAAGCTTGTACCAGTTTTGAGTATCAACTAAAGTGTTGAGGCCGATGCACAAGGCAACGATATCGAGAATCTCTTCGGGAGTAGTAGCAATCTTTTTCGCGTGTCGCAAGAGATTGTTTAACAGTTGTTCCAAATCAATGGAAGTGGTATTAAAGTTTTGCTCAATAACGCCAGGAGCAAAATTATTAAGCAACAGCACGAAGTTATTTAAGATTGCTGCTGCACCTTTATAAGTATCGTAGGCAATCTCTTCTGCCTGCAAAACTTCGGCAAGCTTGCCCTCAATAATCATTTTTACGGACAGAGGCGGATATTCGATGGAAAGGTCGTAACCATTTTCAATAAGCCATTGTTGTTTGCCTGGAGTGTTGAATTCTGCGGAGTTAATAGCGTAAACTTTACCCCAACTGTTGGTGCAATGAAGCAGTTGCCAAATTTCTTCTTGGGGTGCAAAATTGGTAGCACGACAGCTGTAGAGGAAGAAGAAGGTAAATTCTTCACAACGAGCGAGAGTCATCAAGTCTTCCCATAAATCAGGATGAGTATCTTTAAGACTTTCCATTCCGTACAAACCAAAGATAAGCAGAGCAAACTTCACCGGCTCACGGTGGGAACTGTTGTAAAAAAATTCTTCTGCCAGTTCCATGGCTTCCGGTGTTAATTCTTCCGCGTTAAATTTTTCTAAGAAGGGATCGCAAATTCCAGCAACTACAATTTTAGAAAGATGGTCATATAAACGACGCTTGCTTTCAAGACAGGGAATTGCAATGTGTTGTTTTAAAAGTTTTACCGCTTGCTCCGCACCTTCCATGTCAGAGGGAACTTCTGTTGTGTAATAGTAAGCATCTTCTGCGCCTAAAGGACGAGGCACGGTGGGCATAGGATCGTCAGGCAGAACATCGCTAGCAAAACGACCTTCTTCATCTATATTGTTCTTAACGTATTCAAAAATGCTATTGGGATTCATAAAATCTTCCTTTTGTAATGTGATGGTATCTATTATATCATAATTTACAATCTTTTCATTTGTGAATTTTAGGATGTAGGCGTATTATATACGTATAAGCTAGAATATTTTTAAGGAGATGAGTTTATGGGTGACAATAAGAAACAAAAGCCTATGTTATATTATTATGTAATGACGCTTTTGGTCATTATGTTCATTAACACTTATGTTGTTCCCAATTTCTTTAGCGTGAAAACTCACGATATTCCCTATGGTACCTTTATCCAAATGGTGGACGAGGACAAGTTTTCTAAAGTAGAAATAACTGACAAGCGTATTGCTGCTTTAGGCAAAGGAGCTGACGAACAACAAATTTATGTTACTGGTCGTGTGGAAGATCCGCAACTGGTTGAACGTTTGATGAAAAGTAAAGTTGAGTTCAGCCAAGTTGTTCCCAAGGAAGATAGCTTTATCGTAAGCTTCTTCAAGAACTGGGTTGCTCCCATCTTCCTATTCTTCATTTTAGGACAACTCTTCATGCGCTTTATGGGCAACCGTATGGGCGGTGGCAATGCTATGACTTTTGGTAAGAGCAATGCTAAAGTTTATGTAGAGGCACAAACTGGTAAAAGTTTCAAAGACGTAGCAGGTCAAGACGAAGCTAAAGAAGCTTTGATGGAAATGGTGGACTTCCTCCACAATCCTGCTAAGTATAAAGAAATTGGTGCTAATATGCCTAAGGGTGCACTGCTTGTAGGTCCTCCGGGTACAGGTAAAACCTTGTTGGCAAAAGCTGTTGCTGGCGAAGCGAAAGTTCCCTTCTTCTCCATCAGCGGTAGTGAATTTATTGAAATGTTCGTAGGTATGGGGGCTGCCCGTGTCCGCGATTTGTTTAAACAAGCTGAAGAAAAAGCTCCTTGTATCGTGTTCATCGATGAAATTGACGCTATTGGTAAGCGTAGAGATAGTGGTCAATTTGGCGGTAATGACGAGCGTGAGCAAACCTTGAACCAACTGCTTTCTGAAATGGATGGTTTCGACGGTAGCAAGGGAGTAGTAATTTTGGCAGCGACTAACCGTCCTGAAACTTTGGATAAAGCCCTGCTCCGCCCCGGACGTTTCGACAGAAGAATTCCTGTTGAGCTTCCCGACTTACAAGGTCGTGAGGCAATACTCCGAGTGCACGCTAAAAATATTAAGATTGCAGATGATGTAGACTTCCGTGAACTGGCACGTGCTACTGCAGGTGCTTCCGGTGCAGAACTTGCTAACATCGTTAACGAAGCTGCGCTCCGTGCTGTAAAAATGCAACGTAAACTGGTTGAGCAAGCTGACTTGGAAGAATCTATCGAAGTTGTTATTGCTGGTTACCAACGTAAGGGTGCAGTAATTTCTCCGGAAGAAAAGAAAGTTATCGCTTACCACGAAATTGGTCACGCACTGGTGGCAGCTATGCAAAAACATTCTGCGCCTGTTCATAAGATTACCATTATTCCTCGCACTAATGGTGCGTTGGGTTATACCATGCAAATCAGTGAAAATGATTCCGTCTTGATGAAGAAGGAAGAACTTTTTAACAAGATTGTTACCATTACTGGTGGTCGTAGCGCGGAAGAAATTGTCTTTGGCAGTATTACCTCCGGTGCGGCAAATGATATTGAACAAGCAACTCGTATTGCCCGGGCAATGGTAACTCGCTTCGGTATGACGGAAGAGTTTGATATGATGGCAACTGAAATTGTCAGCAACATGTATCTTGGTGGCGATACTTCTCTCCAATGTAGTGCAGAAACCGCTGGCAAGATTGACGCCAAAGTGTTGGAAATCATCAAAGAAGCACACGCTAAGGCGAAAGCAATTCTTTCTGATAATCGAGACAAGCTGGACGAACTCGCCAATTTCTTACTTGAAAAAGAAACCATCACCGGTGAAGAGTTCATGGCACTGTTAAATGGCGATGACAAAGAATTGGTGGTAGTTGAAGAACAACAAGCTTAATAAAATAAAAGAGGAGTAGGCATAAAGTCTACTCCTCTCGTTTTTATATAAGCAGTTTGTTTTCATATTAAAGAAAACTATTAACAATAATGTATACATAGAAATAGCATACACTTTTGTACTTTTGTGGTGTATAATAAAGGCAACCAAATTTAGTGAGGTGTTTTTATGTTTAAGACTAATTTCCAAAAAGGTCTCTTCACGATCCTCGTTGGCTTGGCAATTTGGTTTATGCCTGTGCCTGAAGGTCTGAAACCCCAAGCAATGAAAGTATTTGCTATCTTCGTTGCAACTATCGTAGGTTTTATTCTTCATCCGTTGCCCATTGGTGCAATTGCTCTTATCTCAGTAGGTTTAACTGGTTTCTTAAAAGTTGTTAAACCTGCAGAAGCATTGGCTGGCTTTGGTAATGCAACTATTTGGTTAATCGTAAGTGCATTCTTGTTTGCTCTTGGCTTTATTAAATCCGGTCTTGGTAAACGTATTGCGTATAAAATTATGGCTGCCATCGGTAGCAGTTCTTTGAAACTTGGTTACACTATGGCAATCACCGACTTGATTATTTCTCCTGCTACTCCTTCAAACACTGCTCGTGGCGGCGGTATTTTGTTCCCGGTAGTACGCAGTTTGTGCTCCGCCTTCGAATCTGAACCGGACGAAAAATCCAGAAAACGCATTGGTGCATATTTGATGAAATCTACTTTCCAAGCAGACTGCATCACTTCCTCTATGTTTATTACCTCTGTTGCTCCTAATTCTTTGTGCGTAGCATTGGCTGCACAAGCTGCAGGCGTTAACATTTCTTGGGGCGGTTGGGCTTTGGCTTGTATCGTTCCTGGTTTGTTGGCTCTTATCATCTGCCCGTATATCATTTACAAACTGTTTCCTCCTGAATTGAAAGAAACTCCGGAAGCTCCGGAAATCGCCCGTAAAGAACTTGAAGCTATGGGACCTATGAGCAGTGACGAAAAAACCGTATTAGGCGTATTCTTAATGGCTCTTGGCATGTGGGCAACCTCTTCTTTCACTGGCTTTAATGCTACCATGATTGCGCTGGTTTGCATTGGCTTGATGCTGTGCCGTCACGCAATTGAATGGGACGACGTTATTAAGGAAAAAGGAGCTTGGGATACCCTCGTCTGGATGGGTGGTTTGATGAGTTTGGCAACTGCATTGAACAAATCTGGTTTTATTGCTTGGTTTGCGAAAATCGTTGCAGCTAATATGGGTGGCATCAGTGGTATTACTGCACTTCTTATTTTGGCAGTTATTTATATGTATGCTCACTATGGATTTGCTAGCCTTTCTGCTCACGTATCTGCAATGTTTGCAGCTTTCGTAGCAGTTGCTGTTGAAGCAGGTGCTCCTGCTGGTCTTAGTGCAATGGCATTGGCAAGCTTAACCGGTATTATGGGCGGTTTGACTCACTATGCTACTGGCCCGGCTCCTATCTACTTTGGCGCTGGTTACCTTACTCAAGCTGAATGGTGGAAAATTGGCTTTATCGTTTCAGTTGTTAACTTGATTTGCTTTTTAGGTGTTGGTACTATCTGGTGGAAAGTTATCGGTCTCTGGTAATAAATTCATACACAAATAACAAAGGCTCCGCGAAATGCGGAGCCTTAATTTTTTGGCTTATTATTTTACGAGATCCATACCGATTTGGAGAGCTTTTTTATTCACTTCTTCAGTTCCTTTGGGAACGCGGTTCAAAACTGCCTTCACTAAGGATTCTTCGGAAACGATGTTTGTAATTTTTACCAATGCGCCTAAAGCAATGATGTTAGCAAATAACGCTTTGCCCAAAATTTCTTTTGCAGAATGAGTGATGGGCAGTTCGTAAATTTTGCCGGTGTGAGCAGGCAATTTGCTTACAAAAAGGCTATCGGTTACGAGGATACTTTCAGGAGAGAGGTCAGTACTGTATTTGTTAGCTGCTTCTTGGCTCATGGCAAGGAGCAGGTTGGGTTCGGTAACTTTGGGGAAGTGGATAGCTTCTTCAGAAATCATAACTTCAGATTTGGAGGAGCCACCGCGTGCTTCCGGACCATAAGATTGAGATTGGATAGCAAGTTTGCCATCGAGGAGTGCAGCTTCAGCTAAGATGATGCCTGCCAAAATCAAGCCTTGACCGCCAGTGCCGGATAAACGTAATTCTTGTTTCATTATTTGTTACCTCCTTGTGCACGAGCGATAAGTTCATCGTAAGCTTCGGTGTATTCCTTACGGCTATTGTCTTCATGAAGAACGCCGATGGGGAATTTGCCAACTTTTTGTTCGTCGGAGAGTTTACTCCAAGCTGCCAGCATTACTGCGTGATCGCGTTGCCACTTCATCATTTCAGCAGGACCGCCGATTTTGTTTTGGCGACCAAAGGAAATGGGGCAACCGGAAACAGCCTCAATAAGACTAAAACCTTTGTGTTCCATACCTTTAGCAATCAAATCAGCCAGGATTTGTGCGTGGAAGGTAGTTGCGCGTGCTACGAAGGTTGCACCTGCTGCTTTAGCCAGTTCGGTAATGTCAAATGCAGGTTCAATGGTTTCGTAGGGAGCGGTGGTTGCTTTGCTGCCTTGGGGGGTAAGCGGGGAATATTGACCACCGGTCATACCGTAAATATTGTTGTTGAAAAGAACAACAGTCATATCAATGTTGCGACGAGCAGCGTGAATCAAGTGGTTACCGCCAATAGCAGTAGCGTCACCGTCACCGGTAACAACAAGTACTTTTAAGGACGGATCAGCCAATTTAACACCGGTTGCTACGGGAAGTGCTCTGCCGTGAGCAGAGTGAACAGTGTTAAAATCGAGATACCCGGAAGCACGGCTAGAGCAGCCAATACCGGAAATAACAGCTACATTATCTTTGTCTAAACCAAGTTTGTCGATTGCTTTAACGATGCAACCAGTAACAACACCGTTACCGCAGCCAGGGCACCAGATGTGAGGCAGACGGCCGGGACGGAAATATTTATTAATTAAGTTTTCCATACTCATAGTTCTTCTCTCCTCTCTTACAGTGCCATAGCTTTCTTAATTTCTGCCAGCAGCTGTGCAGGAGTTGCCGGTTCGTTATCGTATTTAGCATAGCTGGTTACAGGAACTTTGCCTGCTACTGCACGTTCTACTTCCAGAACGTATTGACCGCAGTTCAGTTCGTGAACCATGATGCCTTTAACTTTGTCAGCCAAAGCTTTCATTTGTTTTTCTGCGAAAGGCCAAATGGTAATGGGGCGAACCAAACCAACTTTCAAGCCTTCTTTGCGAGCACGGTCAACAGCTTCATAAGCAGTACGAGCACCGCCACCGAAAGCTACAACAGCGTATTCGGCGTCTTCCATACGATAGTTTTCAACTTGAACGATGTCTTCCAAATTGTCGTACAGTTTGTGGTATTGACGGTCTGCTGCTTCTCTAGTAGCGGCTGCAGTACCTTTGGGGAAGCCGGTTTCATCATGAACAAGACCGGTTACGTGCCAACGGTAGCCACTGCCGAAAGCGGGCATTGCAGGAACGAGACTTTCATCAGATGCATAAGCTTTGAAGTCTTCCGGAGCACAGGTAGGTTGTTTGCGTTCTGCTTGGGGGATTTCATCGTAGTTATCGGGAAGTTCAATTTTTTCGCGCATGTGACCAATAACTTCGTCCATCAAGAGAATTACGGGAACACGATATTTTTCGCTGAGTGCGTAAGCACGCAAGGTAAGGTCAAAACATTCAGGAACACTTGCAGGAGTCAAAGCAATCAGCCAGTGGTCACCATGAGTGCCCCAGCGAGCTTGCATTAAATCGCCTTGGGAAGGAGAGGTAGGTTGACCAGTGGACGGGCCTACACGTTGTACGTTAACGATTACCATAGGGATTTCTGCCATGCAAGCATAACCAATCAATTCTTGCTTCAGGGAGAAGCCGGGGCCGCTGGTTGCAGTCATAACTTTTTTGCCAGTTAATGCAGCACCAATGATTGCACCCATGGAAGCGATTTCGTCTTCCATTTGGATAAATTTACCGCCAACGAGAGGCAGTCTTTCTGCTAAGGATTCAGCAATTTCAGTGGAAGGGGTAATGGGATAACCGCCAAAAAATTTAACGCCTGCGGCGATAGCACCTTCGACAACTGCTTGGTTGCCTTGAAGCAGTAAAATTCTAGACATTCAGTTCACTCCTTTAGCTTATTTTTCTACAAAAATAGCATAGTCAGGGCAACGCAGTTCGCATTGACCACATTTAATGCAGTTTTCTTCGTGTACAGCTTCAATTTTTTCAATTTCACTTAATGCGAGAACTTGTTTCGGGCAGAACGCAGCGCAAATGCCACAGCCTTTACAACGTTCGGTGACGATTTTCAAACTCATGAAATTCTCCTCCTTGTAAAGAAAAGATTAAATTTATTTCATCTTTAAAGCCTAATAGCCTTATCTATATTATATGAAATATTTTTAATATATTAAAGTACTTCAGGTAACTTTGAAATAATTTTTTTACAAACTGGTAATATCTTCTGAATGTAGGTATAATAAAAGTCAGAAATGTAATGTGCTTTGAAGGAGGTAAAATCGTGCTGATAAATGCCAAATTATCAAAGGACAAGCGTATAGAAATTGCAGCGGAAGAAATTTTTTCTAAGTATGGTTACGAAAAAGCAACCATAGATCAAATTATTTCTTTGGCTGATGTAGGCAAGGGTACCGTTTATAAATATTTTGGAAATAAGGAGCAACTTTTTTACAAATTAGTTACTGCTAAAAACGAACCTTTTGTGGAAGCTTTGCGTGTAGCTGTTGAAGGCGAAAGTGAGCTAAAAAGCAAGCTCACTGCTTATTTTAAGGTGATGGTAGAGTTTTACCAAAAGAACTGTGCCTTGTGGCAAATTATTTATTTTGAAATGCTCAACAGTAGTTATTGCACTATTGTTTATGACGAAAATGATAACGCTAAAGTTGTTGCTCGTTATAGCGAAGATATGGTAAGCGAAGAAGTTAAAGAACGCTTCCTTCGTTATCATAATCTACTGACTTCTGAATTTGAGATTTTGCATAAGATTGTCGTGGATGGGATGCATGAAGGAACCTTAAAATCCGGTAATGCCCGCATTGCAGGAAGTCACCTGTTCTTTGGAGTTGCCATGGGTATTTTCCACCACATTCGCCAATATAAAGACGAGCTTACCACAGAAGAAGCCGCTAAAATTATTGTAGACCGCTTCCTTCATGGTGAAGCTTGCCAATCTTAAAACTTAATAAAAATAACGCTAGGGGCGCATTTGCTGAGAGGACTATAGTCCGACCCTTCGAACCTGTCATACGGATAATACCGGCGTAGGAAAGCGAAACCGTTTTATGGATTTAATCTATAAATATATTTACTAAAAGCTGATTTCCTACAGAAATCAGCTTTTTATTTTTAGAATTTTAAAGAGCAATGAGTTTTTAAAATTTGAAGGAGGTTAAATTATGACAACTCAAATGCAATTTGCAAGACAAGGTGTAATTACTAAGGAAATGGAATTTGTAGCGCGAGAGGAAAATTTAAGTTCTGAATTTATCCGTGAGGGTGTAGCAAAAGGAACTATTGCTATTTGCTGTAACATTAATCATAAAAATTTAAAACCTCGTGGAGTTGGTGCAGGCTTGCGGGTGAAGGTAAACGCTAATATTGGTACGTCCGATAGTTTCCCGGAACTTGCACCGGAACTTGGAAAATTACATGCTGCTATAGCCGCAGGGACAGATTCTATCATGGATTTATCTACTGGCGGAAATATTACTGCGTCTCGTAGAGCAATCATTGGTGCTTCAGATGTTATGGTTGGGACTGTTCCCATTTATCAAGTTGCGGTGGAAACCATTCAAAAGCGTGGTGCGGTAGTGGAAATGACAAAAGAAGATTTGTTTGATGTGATTCGTATGCAAGCTCAAGATGGTGCAGATTTTATGACACTTCATTGTGGCATTAACCGCAATGTTTTGAAAGCATTGACTGATGAAGGTCGTATTATGGATGTTGTAAGTCGTGGTGGTAGTTTTATTACAGGTTGGATGCTTCACAATGGCAAAGAGAACCCTTTATATGAATACTTCGACGAAATTTTAGATATTTGCGAAGAATATGATGTTACCATTAGCTTAGGTGATGGCTTGCGTCCGGGATGCTTGGCTGATGGAACTGATAGAGCACAAATTCAAGAGTTGTTAAATTTGGGAGAACTTACCCAAAGAGCGTGGGAACGTGGCGTACAGGTGATGGTGGAAGGCCCTGGTCATATGCCTTATGACCAAATTGAAACCAATATGAAATTACAAAAACGTTTGTGCCATGAAGCACCATTTTATGTGCTTGGACCCTTAGTTACGGATGTAGCGCCCGGTTATGATCATATTACTAGCGCTATAGGTGGAACTTTGGCGGCTATAAGCGGAGCTGATTTTTTGTGTTACGTAACACCTGCAGAACATCTTGGCTTACCGGATTTGAATGATGTACGTGAAGGTGTTATTGCTGCGAGAATTGCTGCGCATGCTGCAGATTTGGCTCGAGGAAATGAAAATGCGTGGGCATGGGATAATGATATGGCACAAGCTCGTAAAGACTTGGATTGGGAAAAACAATTAGCTTTGGCGATAGACCCTGTAAAAGCAAAGGAATATCGTTTGAAGAAAAATAAAACAGGCGAAGAAGCCTGCTCTATGTGTGGAGAATATTGTGCCGTAAAAATTGTGGGTAAATACCTGGAAGAACATAAAAAGAGATAATAAAAAGGACGAGCGTTTTATTGCTCGTCCTTCTAAAAATTACTTCTTTAAGATTTGTACGAAGTGCTGACGGAGATTACATTTCCAGTATAAAAGTATGCTTATTCCTGCACCGAGGGTTGCTTGTAAGATTTGGTAAGGCATTTTTAAAATAGCATATTCCGGCGTTCCATAAATAAAAGCTCTGCCGAGAGTGTAGCCAACTACCATAATGATTGCTCCAAAAACTACGCCTAAGACGGATGCGAAGATAGGATTGTTTTTGAAAGTGTAGTGGGCAATGTACGAAATAACAATTGCTTGTAAGCCGTGAGTTACTAGCGAAACGAACATTGGTGCCGGGTAAAAAAGGAAATCGCCAATAAAAGCACCAATGCCGCCAACGATGAATGCTGCCATAGGGTCTAATATTAACGCTGCCGTACAAATAACAATGTCATTTAAGTAGAGCCTGCCGCCGGGAACAGGTACCCCAAAAGAACTGAGGACGATGTTGAAGGCCATAAACATGGCGGTAATGCACAGCCAAACAGTGCCTCTTGCTTTGGTTTCTTTCATTATTACCATCTCCTTGATTTTAAGATGTTGTTAGCATACAATCATTGTTGTAATCTTAAAATAACCAGATTAGGAGAAATTTATATATCCAGATGAATTATAAAATTTTAAAAGGGACACATGTTCCTGCATACTTACAAGTTTATAACCAAATAAAAGACGATATCATAAATGAAGTATATCAGTTTAATAGTAAGCTGCCGTCTAAAAGAATAGTCGCAGAAGAACTTGGAATAAGCATAACTACGGTGGAACACGCTTATACTTTGTTATGGGATGAGGGATATATTGAAGCTAGACAGCGTAGTGGTTATTTCGTAAGATTTCGTGGTGAAGATGGTTTTGCAGCCGCTCCTAAAGGACCTAATCGTTATGAGATTGCCGGTGTTGGTTCTGCTTCTATTGGAGTGAAGTTTCCGTTTTCTGTTTTGGCTAAGACAATTAGAAAAGTTACCGCTGATTTAGGTGCAGGTATTTTAAGTTCATCACCTAATTTTGGTTGTGTTGAGTTTCGCGAAGCCATTAGAAAATATTTGGCTCGTAGCAGAAGTATTGATGCAAATGTAGAGCAGATTATAATTGGTTCCGGTGCTGAGTATCTTTATGGTTTGTTAACGGAAGTTTTAGGGAAAAATTGTATTTATGCTATTGAAGACCCCTCTTACCAAAAGATTGAACAAGTTTATTTATCAAAAGGCATCAATGTTGAAAAATTAAAACTTACTTCGGATGGTATAGAAAGTACAGCTTTGCAGTTAGCAAGAGCTAAAGCGTTGCATATCTCACCTTATCGCAGCTTCCCCAGTGGTGTAAGTGCTTCTTTGTCAAAGCGGCAAGAGTATATCAGTTGGGTAAATGTTGGCGATAGATATATCATAGAAGATGATTTTGAATCAGAGTTTTCTGTGGAACGCAAAGCAGAAGCCACGGTGTTTTCTTTGGCGACTAAAGATAATGTTATTTATATGAATACTTTCTCTCAAACCATATCACCATCGTTAAGGGTTGCGTATATGGTTTTGCCGAAAGCATTAGTTCCTGTTTTCGAGAATAAAGTTGGGTTTTATGCTTGCACTGTGCCTACGGTTATTCAATATGTTCTAACTGAACTGCTTGAAAGTGGTAATTTTGAACGACATATTAATAGAGTACGTCGCCAAAAAAGAAAAGCGTTGAAGTGAAATAAAAACTCTCCCCCGAAAATTTTCGAGGGAGAGTTTACTTTTGAATATAGGTATTAATCTTGATAGTTAACTGCTTTGTCGAAGAGTTCTTCAACTTCTTGAGAAGGAGCAGGAGTGCAGAGGGTTGCAATTACTGCTGCTACAAAACCGATGAAGAAACCGGGGATGATTTCGTAAATGCCAAGGTGAGGCAGGTAGGTGAACCAAGCGATGTCCACAACTGCGCCTACTACGATACCAATCAATGCGCCGGTGTAGTTAAAGCGTTTCCAGAACAAGCTGAGCATGATTGCAGGGCCAAATGCTGCGCCGAACACGCCCCAAGCATTTGCTACCAAGCTCATAATGGAACCAGAGTTAGGACTTGCTGCGATGAATACGGAGATAATGGATACAATCATTACAACAATGCGACCAACCCAAAGCATTTCGTTATCGGAAACTTTGTTTTTGCGAACGATGGGTTTGTAAACGTCACTTGCGAAAGAGGAAGCTGCTGCCAAAAGTTGGCTGTCAGCAGTACTCAAAGACGCTGCCAATACTGCGGAAAGCAACAAGCCGGACAAGAGTGCCGGGAAAATGGTGCGAACCATGGTGATAAATACCAAGGAGTTGCCATTGATGGTTTCGTCAAAGCCTAAGAACATACGACCTACAACACCGATTACACCAGCGAATACTACTACGGAAGTAGTCCAAGCAACTGCGATGGTAGCAGATTTTTTCATGTTGCTTTGTTTGTTCAAGGACATGAAGCGTACGATGATGTGAGGCATACCGAAGTAACCAAGACCCCAACCTAAACCGGAAACGATATCTTTCCAACTAGACATAGGATTCCAAAATTCAGCAGGAATGGTAGCTACTTTACTTGCATCTACAAATGCATAAGCGAAGAGCGGAGCGATGAGCATTGCACCGAAGATTAACAATGCTTGCAAGAAGTCAGTCCAGCAAACTGCGCTGAAACCGCCCAAGAAAGTAATAGCGATAATGATGAATGCTGCCAAGTACATTGCGATATCAGTTTCAAGACCAGTTACGGTGTTGAACAAGGTGCCGCAAGCTTTAATACTGGAAGCGGAGTAAATGGTATAAGCTACCAAGAATACAACTGCGCAAACGATTTGCAATGCGCGAGATTTAGACAAGAAACGATGGGTTAAATATTCAGGAATGGTAATGGAGTCATTAGCCACGATGGAGAAGGTACGCAAGCGGGGTGCTTGATATACCCAGCTAAGAGTATAACCAAGTGCCAAACCTACGGCAATCCACATTTGACCAAGACCAAGAGCATATACGGAAGTGGGCAAGCCCATCAAAACCCACGCACTCATATCGGAAGCGCCGGCAGAAAGAGCAGTTACCCATGGGCCCATTTGACGACCACCCAAGAAATAACCTTTTTCGCCGCCGTCTTTATCTTTAATAAAGAACCAAACGCCTACACCTAGCAAACCGGCCAAGTACAGGACGAATACACCAACTTCAACTAAATTCATACAAATCCCTCCAGATGATAGATACTAACATTATACACAAAGATGCATATACATTACAAGGGAAATAATAGTTACAAAAAAGTATACATTAACGACGCTAATTATTTATTTGTCTCTTTTGTAGATTTCTTGACGGCTTTTTTTGACTGTTATATAATATTGTAGGATATGGATGTTTCATTTTTTGAGCTATAAAAAGAGTTGTAAAAGATGAAACAAATCTTGTAAGAGCTTGTACCCTTTCAATGCAAAAAGCTTTTTTGGATGGTGTTGGGGCAGGCTCTAAATGTGTTTGCGGAGAAGTAAATGAAACCTGTAAAAATACGCATTATTAGCTCTGTAAAAGATGAAAATGGTAGGCAGCAACCGTCTGAACAAATCTGCTTCGGACGTATGGCTGAAAAGAACGGTACTAATTATGTTTTCTATGAAGAAAGCGAAGTAACCGGACTGGAAGGCACCAAGACCACTATTAAATGGAATGATGAAAGAATAATCATTTTGCGTAGTGGCACTTTGGATCATCGCCAGGAATTTTGCCAAGGCTTGGTAGATAAAAGTCTTTACCAAACTCCTTATTTGAAGATTCCTTTGGAGACTGCAACTAAGTATCTTTATACAGGATTCCGCAAAGGTGTTTGGAATTTAGAAATAGAATATTCACTTTCCCACAGTGGACAACCCTATGGTGATATGAAGATTTTAATAGAGATTGAGGAGGACACGAAAGGTGGACATTAAACAAATTTTGGCTACGGCTATTAAAGCTGCGGCACAAAAGGCAATTGATGAGGGCACTGTTAAAGGCGGCGAGTTGCCGGAGGTATTGTTGGAAGTACCTCCCCAAAAAGAATTTGGTGATTTTGCAACCAACTTCGCTATGCAATCTGCTCGTGCTTTAAAATGCAACCCTCGTATGATTGCTCAGGCAGTTGTAGATAATTTGGATTGCGCTTATGTAGAAAAAATGGAAATTGCAGGCCCCGGCTTCATTAACTTTTATTTGAAGCAAGATTGGATGTACGATATGCTGGCAGGCATTATTGCTGAAGGTGAAAACTACGGCAATCTGGTAAGCGACTGCAAAGAAAAAATCCAATTGGAATATGTAAGTGCTAACCCCACCGGTCCTTTGCATGTAGGTCATGGTCGTGGTGCGGCAGTAGGCAGTGCTTTGGCAAATTTAATGAAAGCGGCAGGCATGAACGTTAGCCGTGAATACTACATTAACGACGCTGGCAACCAAATTAATAACCTTGCTGCTTCTGTCAACGCACGCTACTTGGAACAACTTGGTCAAACCGTAGAGTTCCCGGAAAACGGCTACCATGGTTACGATATTATTGAAACTGCAGAACGCATTGTGCGTATCTATGGTGATAAATTCCTCAATATGAGTGAAGAAGAACGTTTGCAAGAGTTCCGTACTATCGCTCTGAAAGAAAAATTGGCAGCTCTCAAAGAAGACTTGGAAGCTTTCAATGTAACTTACGACGAATGGTTCAGTGAACAAACCTTGCATGACGCAAAAGCTATTAACAGTGCTTGCGACCTTTTGACTGAACGCGGCTATATGTATGAACAAGACGGTGCGCTCTGGTTGAAAGCTACTGAATATGGCGACGATAAAGACCGCGTAGTTATTCGTGATAACGGTGTTCCCACTTATTTTGCTGCGGACATCGCTTACCACCAAGATAAATATGCTCGTGGTTTTGATAGAGTAATCAATTTGTGGGGCGCTGACCACCATGGTTACATTGCTCGTATGAAAGCTGCAGTTGGTGCATTGGGTTATCACCCTGACCAATTGGAAGTACTCATCCTGCAAATGGTAAGCTTGTATCGTAATGGCGAACTGGTTAAAATGTCCAAACGTACCGGTCAAAGCGTAACCTTGAATGAATTGATTGAAGAAGTTGGCACCGATGCAGCACGTTTCTTCTTTGTAATGCGCTCCATCGATAGCCAATTGGATTTTGACTTGACTTTGGCAACTGAAAAATCCAATGAAAACCCTGTTTACTACATCCAATATGCTCATGCCCGTATTTGCAGTATCATGCGTCAACTGGAAGAAGCCGGTATTGTGGTAATGCCTGCAACTGAAGCTAAGTTGAACACCATGACTGAAGCAAGCGAGCTTGAACTTATTAAAAAATTAGGTGAATATCCTGAAATGCTGGCTAGCGCAGCTAAAGAACGTGCAGTACATCGTGTTGCACATTATGTACATGATTTGGCTGGTTTGTTCCACTCCTTCTACAACCAATGCAGAATCTTGGGTGTAGACAGCGATTTGCAACAAGCTCGTATCGCTTTGGTTAAAACCGTAGGTCATGTAATTAGACACGCTTTAGGCATTCTTGGTGTATCCGCACCTGAAAGAATGTAAGAATACAAATAGAAAGGGATAGGTAATCATGACAAAATACATCTTCGTAACCGGCGGCGTAGTTTCTTCTTTAGGTAAAGGTATTACTGCAGCTTCCTTGGGGCGCTTGCTGAAAAGCCGCGGTTTTAAAGTAACCCTTCAAAAATTAGACCCGTATCTTAACGTTGACCCCACCAATATGAACCCCTTGCAACATGGCGAAGTTTTCGTAACCGATGATGGTGCAGAAACTGACTTGGACTTGGGTCACTATGAACGTTTTGCCGATGTTAACCTGTCCAAAGCTTCTAGCAGCACTGCTGGTAAAATTTATGTTGCTGTTTTGAACAAAGACCGTCGTGGCGAATATGGCGGTGGCACTGTACAAGTTATTCCCCATGTTACTAACGAAATCAAAGAACGCATTTTCCGCGCTGGTCGTGAAGACAATGCTGATTTCGTAATTACTGAAATTGGTGGTACTGTAGGCGATATCGAAGGTCTGCCCTTCCTCGAAGCTATCCGCCAAGTAAAAAAACATGTTGGTCGCAATGACTGCCTCTACATCCACGTAACATTGGTTCCTTTCGTAACCGGTGCAGGCGAACTCAAAACCAAACCGACCCAACACAGCGTAAAAGAATTGCGTAGCTTGGGTATTCAACCGGATATACTCATCTGCCGCAGTGCACAACCCATTCCCCAAGATATGTGCGAAAAAATGGCTATGTTCTGCGACGTAGATGCTGACGCTGTATTCCAAAACTTGACCGCAAGAAGCATTTACGAAGTTCCCGTACTTCTGGAAAAACAAGGCTTGGACGAAGTTGTATTGCGTAAACTTGATGTAGACGTAACCAATCATCCCTTGAACATGGAAGAATGGCACGATATGGTTGAGCGTATGTTGAAAGAATATGACCGCAAAGTTACTTTGGGCGTAGTTGGCAAATACGTCGAACTGCAAGACTCTTACATTAGCTTGACCGAAGCTTTGCGTCATGCTGCAATGGCTAACGAAACTAACCTGAATATCAAATGGATTAATGCAGAACTGGCTGAAACCGGCGAAGTTGATCTTGAAGCTGAACTTAAAGACGTTGATGCAATCCTCGTTCCCGGTGGCTTTGGTGATAAAGGCTTGGAAGGTAAAATCGCTGCTATTAAATATGCTCGCGAAAATAAAGTTCCCTTCTTCGGTATTTGCCTGGGCTTGCAATGTGCAGTTGTAGAATATGCTCGTCATATCGGCATGACTGATGCTAATACTACTGAAGCTAACCCTGCAACTACCTATCCGGTAATTGACATTGCTCCTGAACAAAAAGATGTTGAAGGTCAAGGTACTATGCGTCTTGGTTTGTATCCTTGCAAAGTTGCTGCTGGTAGCTTCACCGAAAAAGCTTATGGCGAAGCATTGATTTACGAACGTCATCGTAACCGTTATGAAGTAAACAACGCGTTCCGCGAAGAATTAGAAAAAAATGGTCTGGTAATTGCAGGCGCTCTGCCCAACGGTCGTTTGGTAGAAATCGTAGAATTGCCTGAATCCGTTCATCCTTGGTTCGTAGGTGTACAATTCCATCCGGAATTGAAATCCCGTCCGACCAATCCCCATCCCTTGTTCCGTGATTTCATCGCAGCTGCTTTGAAGGAACAAAAATAATTGCGTCTAAAAAGCAGACTGTATAAAAACAGTCTGCTTTTTTTACAAGGAGTACATTATGTTAAAGAAGTTATTTGTTAGTACCATACTGCTTATCGCAGTATTGAGCTTTGTTGTTTCACTTTTGAAAGGAAATAACAATGGCGAAAAGGCTGTTGCCATTCCGGACAGAGTTGCGGTGATTCACATCCAAGGTCCTATCATGAGTGGTGATGGCGAAGATTCTTTGTTTGACCAAACTACAGGCGTTACCAGCGGTAGCATTATGCGTCAAATTCGCGATGCTGCAGAAGATGATTCCATTAAAGCTTTGGTATTGCGTATTGATTCCGGAGGTGGTAGTGCAACTGCTGCGGAAGAAATTAGTCGTGAGCTACTTCGCTTTAAAGAAAAAACTAATAAACCCATTGTTTCCACTATGGGTGATATGGGTGCCAGTGCAGCTTACTGGATTGCTGCTTGTGCCAGTGATAAAATTTATGCAAACTCCACTACTTTGACCGGTAGTATTGGTGTGTATATGCCCTACATGAACACTGAAGAGTTGTTCAAGAAAATTGGCATCAGCACCGGTAAAATTAAGAGTGGTACTTTTAAAGATATTATGAGTACTGATAGACCTATGACCGAAGAAGAAAAAGCTATTTTGCAACGCATCGTCAATGAAATTTATGAAGACTTTATTGCAACTGTGGCAGCAGGTCGTAAAATGGATTCAGGTAAACTGCGTTCTTATGCAGATGGACGTATTTATACCGGCTCTCAAGCTAGAAATATTGGTTTGGTTGACGAGCTTGGCAATTACTACGATGCTTTGGAAGCAACCGGTAGAATGGCTGGCTTTGACGGTATTCCCCCTGTAAAAGAAAAAGAACAAAAACAACCTTGGGAAATTCTTTTAGGTGCAGAAATCGCTAAAAACTTGAAAGTACAATTATTTGAACAAGTATTAGGTGATTTGGGTGCTTCTCCCCGTATAGCGAGGTGAGCTGAATGAGGCGCAAAACCTTTGATGTGCTGTTTGAAACAAGAGCTGGTATGACTGACCTTGTGAAACAGCCTTGCTTGTGGCGTAGCGGCTTCTATTACACCCTTAGTATTGGCTTGTTTACAGGTGTTGTATCCAATTCTTGGCTTATCCATGAACCTTTGGAAGTAAGATTTGCTATTGTTGCTGCCTTGGTTATTATTTCAGGTACGGCTTTAGCAATGTATGGATTTTTGCTTCACGGTATTTTGGAAACCTTTGGCGCGCTTGCGGGTGATGCTAAAGGTCTTGTGTGCCTGCTTGGTTATACAACGCTACCCTTTATTGTGCTTACTCCCTGTGCGTTATTGGCAGGGAAGCTTGGTCTTGATGGGTTGCTGTTTTTGGTAGTTGTAACGCTGATAGGGTGTTGTTGGATGTTGTATTTATTAGTACGCTCCTTAGAGGTCGTGTACATTATAGATTTTAAACGTGCGGCAGCGACTGTGCTGTTTAGCTTGTTGTTAGTTTATATTGTTATTGTTTTGCCTTGGCAGGTAGGCTTTAACCTGCTCCTCAGACATTTCTAAGTAGATTTACTGTTGCGTAAATAATTGGAAAGTGTCATAATAAAATAAGTTAATAAGAATATTTCACAAGGAGTGGTGTAAGTAATGGATAGAGAATTATCTATGGAATTTGTACGCGTTACTGAAGCTGCAGCTGTTGCTTGCGGTCGTTTGATTGGTAAAGGCGATAAAAATGGTGCTGACGGTTTGGCAGTAGATGCTATGCGCCAAATGTTTGATACCGTTAACATTAGCGGTACTGTTGTAATTGGCGAAGGCGAAATGGACGAAGCTCCGATGCTTTACATTGGTGAAAAAGTTGGTGCTGGCGGACCGGAAGTTGATATTGCTGTTGACCCCGTTGAAGGTACTAACCTGACTGCAAAAGGTCAAAACGGTGCTATCGCAGTAATCGCGATTGCTCCTAAAGGCTGCTTGCTCCATGCTCCCGATATGTATATGGACAAAATTGCTGTAGGTCCTCGCGCTAAAGGCTGCATCGATATCAATGCTCCCGTTAAAGAAAATTTGGCTCGCGTAGCTAAAGCTTTGGATCGTGAAATTGCTGATTTGAACGTAGTAGTTTTGGACAGGGAACGTCATGCTGATATTATCCGTGAAGTACGTGAAGCTGGCGCTCGCATCTCCCTTATCACCGATGGTGACGTAAACCCTGTTGTTGAAGCTTGTGTAGAAGGCAGTGGCGTTCATATGTACATTGGCCGTGGTGGCGCTCCTGAAGGTGTACTTGCTGCAGTAGCTGTTAAATGCTTAGGTGGCGATATGCAAGGTCGTTTGTATCCGGAAGATGAAGAACAATTGAAACGTTGCCACGAAATGGGTATTGCTGACGTTAATCAAGTATTGACTTTGGAAGATATGGTAAAAGGTGATGACTGCATGTTCACTGCAACTGCTATTACCAACTGCAATATGCTCAATGGTCTCCGCTTCTTCAATGGCGGTGTTCGTACTCATACCATTTCTGCTCGTTACAAAACCGGAACTGTACGCTTCGTTGACGCTATCCACAATTTGGAAAGAAAAGATTTCGAAATTAAACT
>JBGVIJ010000064.1:0-17219 GCA_045123075.1 Phascolarctobacterium sp.
CAATTGCCATAATGACAATCATTCTAATGCCTACCACACACTCACCTCCAAACTAAATTACCATCACATTAAGAGTTCTTTTCTTTCAACAATTTCAGACCAATGCCAAGGCACAACATATTCGGTAACATACATGCCAAGAACGGAGGCATTGCGCCGCCTTTGCCCAAGCCAGTAGTAAAAGTCATTACAGCATAATAAATAAAGATCACGATAATACTGATACCCAAACCAATGGAAGAACTTGTTCTTTGTTTTTGAGTACCAAGAGCAGCACCAATCATAGCAAAGAAGAAGCTTGCCAACGGAATAGAAATGCGCATATAAATTTCACACCATTGCTTCGGCGCAGATTCTCCACGCGCTTCTACCATACTGATATATTCACGCAATTCAGCAATAGTCATCTCTTCCGGTTCTTTTTGTTCCCAAGCAATTTGTTTCGGAGACATATCGATGGGAATAATTTGCTCTTTGAAACGGGCAGTACTGGTAATACCCTCTTCATCATTTAAAGCAAACACATTACCATTCACCATACGCCAGGTTCCATTTTCCCAAAACCCTTCCTTAGCAGTTTGAATACGAACAATACTACCTTTTTCAAACTCTTCAATAGTAATACCAGTCATTTTACCTTGAGTTTCATCGAACTTATTAGCATAAGTAATACGTTGGGTACTACCTTTAAAACTTTTTATAACAATATGACTAGTTTCTCCAGTAGGCTTAGTACTATTTT
Organism: Phascolarctobacterium sp.; assembly: GCA_045123075.1. Classification (GTDB taxonomy): domain Bacteria; phylum Bacillota; class Negativicutes; order Acidaminococcales; family Acidaminococcaceae; genus JAHHUH01. The sequence goes on from JBGVIJ010000064.1 coordinate 743, forward strand.
TGATTTCGTAGTCAACAATTCTAGCACATTCTACTTTAGCTGCAGGCACAACTTTTTCTGCCCACACTAAAGAGAACATACTTACCAAGAAACCAACAATCAAAACAGGAGTAACAATACGATAGTAACTAACGCCACCAGCCTTCATAGCAGTAATTTCACTACTACCGGAAAGCTTACCAAAAGCCATCAATGCTGCCAGAAGCATGGACATAGGAAAGGTATAGTTAATAACTTCCGGCAAACTATATACAAACAATCTTGCAACAGATTCCAAAGAAGCACCGTATTGAGTAACATACTTTGTAATTCTAAAAAGCATAGTGCTGGCAATAAAAATACTGGAGAAAGCAGCAATGCCGAATACAAAGGGATATAAAAGTTCCGTTAAAACATAACGGTCTAATAAACGTAAACGCACTTTTCTTCCTCCTACATAGTAAAGTTATCGCCCAAATAATATTTACGGGCAATGGGGTCATTGTAAATAGTTTGACTATCACCATGCAATAAGATTCTGCCATCAGCCAAAATATAAGCTTTGTCAACAATGCTCAAAGTTTCACGAACATTGTGGTCGGTAATAAGAACACCAATGCCACGACGTGCCAAATGTGCAATCATACCTTGGATATCTGCAACAGCGATGGGGTCAATGCCTGCGAAAGGTTCATCCAAAAGTATGAAAGCAGGGTCAGTAGCTAACGCACGTGCAATCTCAACACGACGGCGTTCACCACCGGAAAGCGCACTGCCTTTGCTCTTACGAATGTGTCCAATATGGAATTCATCAATAAGAGCATTCATTTTAGCTTCACGCTCTTCAGCACTAAGATTAGTTGTTTCCAAAATAGCCATGATGTTTTCTTCAACAGTCATCTTGCTAAAAATAGAAGCTTCTTGAGGAAGATAACCAATGCCTGCACGAGCACGTTCAAACATTGCTAAATTAGAAATATCTTGTCCATCCAAAGTAACAACACCAGCATCAGGTTTTTCAATGCCAACAATCATATAGAAAGTTGTAGTTTTACCTGCACCATTGGGTCCAAGCAAGCCTACGATAGTGCCTTGCTCAACTTCAACGCTGACCCCGTTAACAACATTTCTTTCACCATATGTTTTTACCAAATTATCAGTTCTAATAATCAATGGGTTAGCCCTCCATTATTTTCTGAGGCTTAAGCCAAATCTTGTTTTTCTTCGGTAGCTTGAGCAGTTTTTTCGGCAGGAATATAAATGATTTTTACATTACCGTCAGCCACAGCTACATTAGCGTTAGTTAAACGCAATCTATCGCCGGTTACAGAGTTACCATCTTGAGTAGCTTTTGCATTACCGATAAGTTCCACATAGCCATTAGCTTTAGTTTCATAAATGGCTTTGTCAGCAGTTGCAGTCAATTTGCGAGCCTCACTATCAATAGCAACACCACCAGTAGCATTTGCTACACCGGTTTTAGCATCATAATCAATTTTGCCTGCACTTAAAGTACTACCATCAGTATCTGTAAGGCGTGCCCAACTACCAACAGTTTCCATATATTCTGTAGATTTATGATAATCAATTTGGTCTGCTTCTAACTTTTTGCCTTCTTTAGTCGCAGTAGCCCCACCAGCAGCAGTAACGTAGTCTTCACTGTGCATGGTGAATTTCTCACAATTAATTTGAGTATCGCCTTTAGTAACTACAACTTTGCCAATTAGCAAACCTGTTTTAGCTTTACTATCAAAGTTAGCATAATTCGCAGTAGCCTTGCCATCGTCTTGTACGATAACTACATTACCCTTGCCCAAGCCTTTACCGGATTGTAAATCATATTCCAATTCATCAGCTTTAACATTAAATTTGCCCGGTGCAGCAAAAGCAGTAGTTACCATGCCACAACAAATTGCAACAGTAGCTAACATTAACAAAGTTTTCTTTTTATTTATCATTGATTGTCGCCACCTTTCTCAACCATGGCATTGCCTTTAAGCTTCAAGCTTTTAAATTCGCTTGTTGTACTAGCCTCATCAGCACTAGCAAACCATTCGTCTTTATAGAGTTTCACATTGCCGGTTGCAATGATTTGTTCACCTTTTTGAATCCACTCCACTTTATCAGCAAAAAGCTTTCCACCATCATTAGAAACCATAGCTTTTACATTGCCTTCTAAAGCAAAATTATTAGTTCCCATTTTCATGGAGCCTTTTTCAGCATCAATATCAATATAGTTTCCGTCGCTACGATAAACCTTACCTTTGATGCCTTTCAAGATTGCTTGTTTGGTAATTTTATCGTTGATAATTTCGCCAACAGTAAATTCCCACAATTTCTTGCCATCTTTTTCCCGTTGAATGACGCTATCTTTTAAAGAAGCATTAAATTTAGCTTTTACACCATCACCAAGCTCAATATTTTTAGGAGCAGTGCCACCAAAAACAAGCCAGCAGATAATAGCAGCAGCAAAAGCTATACCGCCAAGAATAGTAAGAATTACTTTCTTATTGTTCATCCTTTTCCTCCTGTGGCGGAGTATACGGAGTATTCCAACGATGTTGGAACCACAGCCAATTATCCGGATACTCTTTAATAATTTCTTCGACTTGTTGAGTCATTTTCAAAGTAACATTATAATCATCGGTTTCTTGATCACCGGTAAATTCGTATCTAATAGGGTCTTTAACTATCGCTAAGTGCCCATAACCATCAGGTTTGCGCACAATAAAAATAGGAATAATCGGCGCTTTAAATTTACGAGAGAAGTAAGCAGGACCAGTAGGAGTAGAAGCCATCTTGCCTAAGAAAGGAACAAAAATGCCATCATAACCACCATCTTGATCGGCAATCAAGCCAAGCATGCGACCTTTTTTCATAGCTCTAGCACAACCTAAAATTTCATTGGTGCCACGAGAAAAAATTTCTTGACCAACGCCTTCACGTAATTCATTCATAAAATCACTATAAACTCTGTTAGGTTGAGGCTTTTGTACAGCACTAATGGGAAAACCATTCAATGCTAAAGCAGCACCTAACCATTCCCAGTTATCGAGGTGGCAGGCAAGCATTACTACACCTTTTTTCTCATCAAGAGTTTCCCACAGCACTTCTTCTCTGTCGAAAGTAACTAAACCACGAATATTATCTTTATTCAGGGCAGGCATATACATAATTTCCATAAAGGTAATACCTAAATTGATAAACAAGCGCTTAATGGTAGCACGAGCTTTTTCGTCATCGTAGCCTAAACGTTCTTTAATTGTTTCTTCTGCACGAATTCTTTGTTTCTTAGCAATCTTATGGTACAAATGACCAATGCCCTTGCCAATAATTACCACTAATTTATAGGGCAACCAAGAAACCACTTTGCTAATGGTATGCAACAAATAGTATAACCACATTATTGTTTATCCCCCTGCCCAGATTCCAAATAGGAAGCTACTAATTGTTCCCATTTATTTTGAGCTTTTAAAATCATTTCAATGGCAGAACGCACTGCACCGCGTCCACCATCTTTTTCTACTACACAATCTGCATTTGCAAGCACTTCACCTGCAGCATCTTGAGGAGCAAACGTAAGACCTGCTGCTTTGAAAGCAGGCAAATCATTCAAATCATCACCCATATAAGCAATTTGCTCTTGGGTAAACCCAAATTCTTCTGCTACATTTACCAATTCCACATACTTATCCTTAACACCTTCACGTAACAGGGTGATACCCAATTCCGCTGAGCGTTTATGAATAATAGCACTTTTTCGACCAGTAATAATAGCAACTTGTAAGCCACTACGCAAAGCACAGCTTATGCCTAATCCATCCTTTGCATTAAAGCCTTTAAATAATTCACCATTATCTCCGATGTTAATGGTGCCATCAGTAAGGACACCATCAACATCAAGAGCTAATAATTTTATTTTAGTTAATTTCTCTAGCACTATACCACACCTTGTCTTACCAAGTCAGTCATATGCAACAAACCAATTACAACCATATCTTCGTCAACAACAGGAAGTACAGTAATCGGTTTCGGTTGGTTACTTTCCATCAAGTGCAATGCTTGTGCTGCTAATTTATCAGCGGTAATGTATTTAGGAGCTTTAGTCATCAAATCAGCAACAGAATGTTGCAAGAAATCTACGCCTTTACTCAACCCACGACGAATGTCGCCATCGGTCAAGACACCAAGCATTTTACCATTTTCGTCAACAACGGAAACTGCCCCCAAGCCTTTATCAGTAATAACGAAAAGTGCTTCTTGGACGGTAGTTTCTGCAAAAACCAAGGGGTTTTCCTCACCTTTGTGCATGATATTACCAACAGTAAGTAACAATTTGCGGCCAAGAGAACCACCAGGATGGAACACAGCAAATTGACTAGCAGTAAAGTTGCGTTTTTGCAGCAAAGCCAAAGCAATTGCATCGCCATAAGCCAAAGCAGCAGTAGTACTGCTGGTAGGAGCCAAGCCCAAAGGACAAGCCTCCTTTTCTACACCAGCATCAAGAACTACATCAGCATTTTTTGCCAAAGTAGAATTAGCATTGCCAACCATAGCAATAATTTTTGCACCAATACGACGTAATGACGGCAAAATATTCAAAATTTCACCGGTTTCACCACTATTGGACAAAGCAATTACTACGTCATCAGCAGTAACCATACCTAAATCACCATGGATACCTTCCGCCGGATGCAGATAGAAAGACGGAGTACCAGTACTTGCAAAGGTAGCTGCCATCTTTCTACCGATAATACCAGACTTACCCATACCAGTAATTACGGTACGACCGGAACATTCTAAAATCAAAGAGATTGCCGCCGCAAAATTAGCGTCAACACGAGGAACTAATTCTAAAATTGCTTCCGCTTCCATGCGCAAAACATCTTGCGCGTGTTTAAGCATTGCTTCCATTTCAGCAGCCACCTTTCTTCTTAACCACGAACAATTTTGTCGATAGTGATTACATCTTGTAATAATTTTTTCAAATTATCCAATTGCACCATATTGGGACCATCAGACAATGCTTCTGCAGGATTATCGTGTACTTCAAGGAACAATGCATCGATACCGATAGCAGCAGCAGCACGAGCCATATGAGGAACATATTGGCTTTGACCACCACTAGAAGTTCCTTGACCACCAGGAATTTGTACGCTATGAGTAGCATCCATAACAACAGGATAACCCAGTTCACGCATCACTGCCAAGCCACGCATATCAGTTACAAGAGTATTATAACCAAAGCTAGAACCACGTTCAGTAAGCATCAAGTTTTGGTTACCTGCTTCTTCAACTTTGGTAATAACATTTTTCATATCCCAAGGAGCAAGAAATTGCGCCTTTTTAACATTTACAGTTTTACCGGTTTTCGCTGCCGCATAAACCAAGTCAGTTTGACGGCACAAAAATGCAGGAATTTGCAGAATATCAACAACTTCTGCTGCCTTATCAGCATGCCAAGGTTCATGGATGTCAGTAACAACAGGAACACCCAAATCTTTTTTAATTTGAGCCAAAATTTTCAAACCTTCATCAATGCCAGGTCCTCTAAAAGAGTTAATAGAGGAGCGATTAGCTTTATCAAAGGATGCTTTGAACACATAAGGAATGCCCAATTCATCACAAATAGCTTTTGCTTTTTTACCAATCATTAAGCTGCGTTCATACCCTTCCAATACGCAAGGACCAGCCATAAGCATTAAAGGATTACCTTGACCTACAAGATAGTCTCCAACTTTTACGATATGCATTCTATAACCTCCTTAAATTCTATTTCTTCATTTTTTCAAACAGTGCATTTACTGCTGCCAAATCTTCAGGAGTATCTACACCAATGCCTTGGAAATCGCTTTCCAAAACTTTAATTTTATAACCATTTTCTAATGCACGCAATTGTTCCAAGCTTTCTGCTTTTTCCAACGGAGTAGGAGCAAGTGCCGCATACTTCAACAAGAAATTACGACGATAAGCATAAATGCCAACATGCTTAAATACTTTAAAGCCTTCCGGTTTATTACGCGGATACGGCATCAAACTACGAGAGAAGTACAGTGCGTAACCTTGTTGGTCAGTTACAACTTTTACCGCCGCAGGATTTTCATAGTCTTCCTCATCCATAACCACTTTCATAGTAGCCATATTTAAATCCGCATCACCATTAAAGGCTTCTGCCAATCTATCAATGACTTCAGGTGGAATCATAGGTTCATCACCTTGAACATTTACAATGACATCAACATCAGGATACATTAATGCAACTTCAGCTAAACGATCAGTTCCACTAGGATGGTCAGGAGATGTCATAACAACTTTACCACCAAAATCAAGCACAGCTTTTTCTACAAGTTCGTTGTCAGTAGCAACAACTACTTCATTAGGCAATTGAGCTTGGCAAGCACGTTCATATACATGTTGAATCATAGGTTTGCCTGCAATCATGGACAAAGGTTTGCCAGGCAAACGGGTGGATGCATAACGGGCAGGAATAACACAAAGAACTTTCATTATTTATCTTGCTCCTTTTTAATTGCGTTTATCACGCATTCTTTAAATGCTTCAAATCCATCAGTGACTTGAATATCCATATTAAGAATATATAAAGGAATTTCACGAGCAGAATAAATAAATTCTGTCGGAATTTTTACAGCGTCTTTAGAAGTGGTAATCATTGCTACAGCATTTTGACTACTTGCACGTTCACTGATGTACTGCATTTCTAACATACCATAATCATGATGGTCAGGGTAACGAACTGCTTCTTTAATATTTAACCCAATGCTGGATAAAGTTTGTTCAAAGGAAGACGGGTTACCAATTGCAGAGAATACCATAACGTCTTTACCTTCAAGTTCAGATAAATCCATATGATTTTGAGTTATACCTTTATACCAGTCCGCAATCTCTACAAAATTTTTCGGATGATGAACACTCTCTACCACAGGTGCTTTAGCATTATATCTTTCAATAGTCTTACGTAATTGCATACGACTTAAAACACTACTTTGGTCAGTCTTGGTAAGCAGGAACAAGTCACCACGATCCAAGTTTTCTAAAGGTTCACGCAGCATACCACGAGGTAATACACAGCCGTTACCGAACATATTTAAAGTATCTACCAACACAACGTCCAAGTCACGTTCCAAATGCCAATGTTGATAACCATCGTCCATAATGATTACTTCTGCATTCAGCTTTTCAACTGCATACTTACCTGTAATAGCACGGTTTTTACCAATGACAACAGGAATTCCAGGCAATGTTTTTGCCATCAAATACGCTTCGTCACCTGCTTCATAAGCAGTCATAAAAATCTTGTTGCCATCAGAAACCACACCAATTTCTTTTTCCCAGTGAGAACGATAGCCACGGTTTAAGATTACAACTCTATACCCCATACGTTTAATAAGGTCAGCCATTTTTTGAGCAGTAGGAGTTTTACCGGTACCACCAACGGTAATGTTACCAATGGATATTACGCAACAATTCAACTTCTCTTTTTTCTTGAGACCTATATTGTACATATCAAGTTTCAGACGTACGCCGTATTCATACAAATAAGAGCATCCGCGCAAGAAACCTAAAATCAACCAACCATAGAAGGGTGTTTCCGGTCCATATGCGATTTGATAAATGTATTGAATGATTGCATCGCTATGACGCAAACCGCCGCCACCTTCATCATTAATACCGCGAGTATTAATAGGATAGCTTGCATATTCACGAGAAGGAACAGAAGTTAAATCCAACAATTCTTTCAAATAATGAATACTGCGAATGTCAGCACCGCGGTTTTCCTTAATAACTTGTAAGGAAGCAGCACCCATTTTTTCTCTACGCTCATCATTGCCAATGATATCAAGCATTTCATTAGCGAGTTCTGCAACATTGTTGACCATTTTGCAGGCGCCAACTTTACTGAGCAAAGAATAAGAATCTTTGAAGTTTTGCATATTAGGTCCCACGATAATGGGTTTTGCATGGGCAGCTGGTTCCAGAACATTGTGACCACCGGTTTTGCACAAAGAACCACCAACAAAAACAACGTCACCAACAGCATATATACGACCTAATTCGCCAATGGTATCAAGCAAAACTACAGGATACTCTTTACGCAAACCAGGGTTTTCCAACATTTTGGAACGATAGCCTGTTTCAAAGCCATAAGAAGAAGCCAGTTTAGAAATTTCATCAGCTCTATTAACTTTACGGGGAGCAATTACCAAGCGAGCATCAGCATATTGCTCACGCACTTTTTTAAAGGCATCAAACAAAGCTTTTTCTTCACCAGGGTGAGTAGAGCCAGCCATAATAATTGGGTAACTATTACATAAACCTAATTCTTCTTTGTAACGAGCATAGTCTTCAGAAGTTACTTCAGCATAGGTTTGGTCAAATTTAGTATTACCGGTTACGAAAATTTTATTCTTATCAGCACCTAAACTATAAATATAATCAGCGTCAATACTGGATTGCATACAGAATCTGCTAACAGTACTGAGCATATCATCCCAAATACCATACAAATAACGATAGGTTTTTACGGACTTTTCAGAAATACGACCGTTTACCATCATTACAGGAATGTGGCGTTCACGAATAGCACGCAAAAAGTTAGGCCACAGTTCCGTTTCAACAGGCATAAAAACACCAGGATGAATACGTTTAACCATAGATTCTGCCACAAAGGGCAAATCCAGCGGGAAGAAAATAATTGCATCTGCTTCAGGTATAATTTGCTTCGCCATATTATAGCCACCTACAGTAAATGCAGATACCAAAATGGGGCGATCAGGCATTTCTTGACGAATTTGCTTTACTAAAGGACTAGTCGCGACAATTTCACCAACAGAAGCACCATGAATCCAAATGCAGTCCTTACGCATTACTTTTTCAATTTCTTTATTATGTACTCTACCTAAGCTTTGACGGAAACGTCTACTAAATCCCTTTTCAGTAAAAAGGCGATAAGTATAATATGGCAAAACAAAAAGTATGAATACTATAATGAGTAATAAGTTATAAATTATGTACATTTAGTTTCCTCACTTAGCTTCCTTGTTGCGATACTGAATTTGATAAAGATGAGCATACAATCCATCTTTAGCCATTAATTCATCATGATTACCTTCTTCGACAATCTGGCCTTTTTCCATAACTAAAATTTTATCTGCATTCTTGACTGTAGACAGTCTATGAGCGATTACAAAAGAGGTTCTACCTACCATCAAACGATCAAGAGCTTCTTGAACCACACGTTCACTTTCTGTATCAAGGGCAGAAGTAGCTTCATCCAGAATGAGAATTTGCGGATTCTTCAAAATTGCCCGGGCAATAGCAATACGTTGACGTTGACCACCAGAAATATTCACACCGCGATCACCTAACTGAGTATCATAACCATTGGGCAATTCAGTAATAAAGTTATGAGCATTAGCAGCTTTAGAAGCAGCCATTACTTCTTCTTCTGTAGCATCAAGACGACCATATAAAATATTGTCATATACGCTACCGTTAAATAACATAGTTTCTTGAGGCACAATGCCTACCTGTTCACGCAATGATTCCATTGTTACATCACGAATATCTAGGCCATCAATTACTATACTGCCACCAGTTACATCATAGAAACGAGGCAATAAACTAGCAACAGTGGACTTACCTGCACCAGAAGGACCAACGAGAGCTACAACCTGACCAGGAGTAACGCTAAAAGAAACGTTGTCCAAAATAGGTTCATCAGTATTGTAGGCAAAAGAAACATTATTAAAAGAAACATTCCCTTTTACATGAGGCAAGAGTTGTGCATTAGATTTATTTTGAATTAATTCAGGTAAGTCTAACACATCAAAAACACGGTCAGCCGCAGCAAGTGCTCTTTGAATATTAGCAATAACCTTACTTAAACGCTTAATCGGATTGGAAATATTTACTGCATATGTCAAAAATGCAACTAATGCACCGGCAGTAATGTCACCATCAATAACACTATTGCCACCAAACCATAAAATCATAGTTACGCCAATAGCTGCAACAAATTCAATGGTAGGGGTCAAAGTCGCAGAAAGTTTCACATACTTCATTTGAGCGCGGAAGTTATGCATATTCTGTGCTTCAAAGCGCTCTATTTCATATGCTTCTCTCACGAATGATTTAATAACGCGAGCGGAAGACACCACTTCTTGCAAAATAGATGTTAAATCCGCAGTAGCACCTTGAATTCTGCTACCAGAAGCACGAATCTTTTTACCAAAGAAGTCAATAAACATGATTACTACCGGGAAAGTACAGAGGGAGAACAAGAATAATTTCCAATCTAAATAAATCATAGCAACAATAGATGCTATCAAAATTACACTTTCCGTAATCATTTCCACAATATTATCAACTAAACCAGTTTGCAGAGCATTAACGTCATTAGTAACATAACTCATTATGGTACCAGTTTTATTTTTATCGTAAAAAGCCATACTTAAACGTTGAATCTTTTTAAAGACTTCTCTACGAATGTCAATAACTACTCTTTGCCCAACATAGCTAATCAAATAACTTTGTCCATAGAAGAAGAAACCACGGAATAAAAAGATAACAACAACACTCAAAGCAATGTATGTTAACTTCTCAGCATCTTTTTCTGATAAAACTTGGTCTACCAAGTCCTTAATAATCCACGGCAACACTACAGTCCCCGCCGATGCCAAAGCAGTACAAATTGCAGCTACAAACAATCTAAATTTATACGGCTTTAAATGCTCTAATAATCTCAAATATTGTTTCATCTTTTCTCCCCAGCAATTTTCAATACTAATTCTGCCACGCGACCAACAGCCCCCGGCTTTCCTAATCTTTCTTTTACGTATGCCAAATCATCTTTCATTTTTTCATTACGTTCACTTTCCAACAAAGCAAGCGCTTCTTGAGCAACTTTTGCTGGAGTAAAATCATTTTGTATCAATTCCGGTAAAACACTCTTAGCAGCCACAATATTGGGCAAACCAATGTGAGGAATATTAACAACTAATTTGGCAATAAAATATGTAACCGGATTTGTTTTATAAACTATAACACTGCCTAACCCACATAATGCTGCTTCCAAAGTAACAGTACCACTAGTAGCTAAGGCCAAATCAGCAACACTAAATAAATCGTAGTTGTTACCTTCAGTGATTTTTACATCTAACCCAGATGTCTGTATTTTTTCTTCTAACAAGCTGATGGGAATAGTTCCAGCCCTAGGCATAACAAAACTCACTTCCGGCAACTGTTTTTTAATAAGTTTAGCAGCTTCCAAAAGTGTTGGTAACATTTTTTCGATTTCCATTAATCTACTGCCAGGCATCAGAAGAATAAGCTTTTTCCCTTCTTCTTTACCAGCAAAGGCCATCGCTTCTTCTTGAGTCATTTTAGGTTTAACAATATCAACTAACGGATGACCGACAAATTCTACATGAGCACCGGCCTCTTTATACACATCATATTCAAAAGGGAAAATGCAAGCTACTTTATCTACAATCTTCGCAACTTTTTTCGCTCTACTTTTATGCCAAGCCCACGCAGACGGTGCGATATAAGAAACGACAGGTATACCTTTATCGTTAGCAAGTTTGGCCAACTTCATATTGAAACCAGGGTAATCCACAGTAATTAAGCAGTCAGGCTTACGTTCATCCATGACTTTCTCAAAATCATCACGCAACTTGAACAAATCAGGTAGTTTCTTTAAAACTTCAACGAAACCCATTACGCCATGATCTTTAATGTCAAACAAAACCTCTCCACCCGCATTGCGCAGAGCATCGCCACCCATACCAAAAACTTCAACAGAAGAATCTATTTTTTTAATTGCCGCAGTTACAGCAGCTGCGTGAATATCACCAGATGCTTCACCTGCTGAAATTAAAATTCTAGTCATACGGTCTCCTTAACTTATACGAATTATGCAAAAACAAAAATGCTCACAAGATTTCAACTTACATTATAACACAAAAAAGCGAGCAACAAACAATGTTACTCGCTGAGAAAATAATTTTTTTCAGTTTTTATTTAACCAGAATGGTAATATTGTGTTCGTCAGCCATTGCGATAGTTTTTTCCCTATCAACAACCAAAGTATTACCAGCTTCAATAACTATGCCAGTAGCACCAGCATGAATCATTGATTCCATAGTCTTGCTGCCAAATCCAGGAATATCAAAACGTTGGTCTTGAGAAGGCTTTGCAGTTTTAGCTACAATAACTCCACCTTTTCCCAAAAAGCCACCACGCAAGATGCAAGCATCAGTTCCCTCAATGGCTTCAACCGCCATAACCGCACGGTTCTTAACCACAACCGTTTGACCAATATCCAGCCCACCAATAGCTTTAGCCATTTCGAAACCAAATTCCATATCAGCTAATTCTTCGGCAGTTGGATGACGTTTAGTTAAAACACCGGGTTGTGGAAGCAGGGGTTTTATCAGCTCGGTTTGATCCATAACTACAATGCCTTCGCTTTCGATTTCTTTGACAATGGCATTCATTATGGTATCGTCTTTACGGTCAGGAACGCTTGCCAAAATTTTAATAGCACGCAAATCCGGAACAATTGCACCAGCCTTATATAAAACCTCTTTGGTAACCTTGCCAATCATAGTTACCTTTTTGACTTTATGTTTTTTTAAAATAGAAATAATCTTACCAATCTTACCAATGTTAATATCGTAATATTTGTCAACACTAGTAGCTAGCTCCGGATCAATATCAGGAACTACACCAACAGCAATAACCTCATACCCTAAACTTTTGGCAGATCGAGCAACTTCTACAGGCAAATGCCCAATACCGGAAAGTACACCTAATACTTCCATTGCTTAGCCTCTACGAGTACGAATAATGCCACGATCAACGGTACGCAAGAAGCGCAACAAATGTTCTACAGGTTCATTGCTTTCCAGTTCTTGCTCCATAGTAGCAATAGCATCTTGCAAAGACAAGCCGCTGCGATACAAGATGCGGAAAGCTTTTTTCAATTCGCTACGATGTTCAGCAGGCATACCAGCACGAGCCAAACCAACGCTATTCAAACCGGATACATAAGCAGGGTCACCAGCTGCAATCATAAACGGCGGTAAGTCTTGAGTTACACGAGCCATACCACCAATCATAACATTGCGACCAATTTTGCAGAATTGGTGCACAGCGGAGAGACCACCAATAACAGCACGATCTTCTACTATAACATGACCAGCTAAAGTAGCAACGTTAGACATAATAACATTGTTGCCAACAATACAGTTATGTGCAACGTGAGTATAAGCCATCATCAAAATATTATTACCAATGCGAGTTTCATTACCTTCGCCAGTAGCTCTATTAACAGTGCAACATTCACGGAAGGTACAACCATCGCCAATAATGGTATAAGATTTTTCATTTTCAAATTTCAAATCTTGAGGGTCTGCACCAATGGAGCAACCAGGGAAGAAAATACAATTCTTACCAACAGTTGTATACTTATGAATAACCGCATGGGGACCAATTTTGCAGCCATCGCCAATAACAGTTTCTGCATCAATAACCGCATAGGGACCTACCTCAATACCCTTACCTAATACTGCAGTAGGATGAATAATCGCAGTTTCATGAATCTTATTTTCAGGCATTTCTACCGAACACATTCTCTTCACTCCTCGTAGTTAATCATTCAATTAGATGACTAAGCATAAATATGGAATTACAGTCTTATCTTTCAAAAAAATTTCGTACTGTAAATTTCTACATTTTACACGTTTATAGCATTAATAGTCTATTTTTCTAAATTATTCTACCCATTAGTGCCATTTTCTGTTTTTTATTCAACAGGATCTTTGATTACAAAAGTGCAATCACATTCACAAGCTACTACACCATCAACTTTACCTTCGCAATGGATAATGCCCATGCTGCCACGCATAGTTTTAATTACTTCAGCAGTAGTAATAACTTGGTCACCGGGAACTACTTGTTTACGGAAACGTACATTATCAATTTTAACAAACATAGCAATTTTACCACGATTTTCTTCCGGATAAAGCATAGCTACGCCGCCAACTTGTGCCATTGCTTCAATCAATAAAACACCGGGCATAATTGGTTCATTGGGGAAATGACCTAAAAATTGTACTTCGTTAGCAGTAATATTTTTAAGACCAACAGCACGTTTCATCGGTTCAATTTCCAAAATACGGTCAACTAACAATAAAGGATAACGATGAGGCAGAATTTTTTTAATTTCATTAATGTCTAAAACTGTCATTTATTTTTCCTCCTTTGTTCTATACGCTTGAATTTGTTTCGCAATTTGAGCATTAAAGGCATGACCAGTTTTAACGGCAATCACATGACCTTTAATATGACCTAACAAATATAAATCTCCGATAGCATCAAGAATTTTATGACGGATAAGCTCATCATCAAAACGCGGAACAGATAAAATTTTATCTTTGTCAAAAACTACTACGTTTTCTAAACTACCACCCAAACCAAGGCCCAGCTTTTTAAGCATTTCCAATTCTTCAGTAAACGCTACGGTTCTAGCAGCCATTATTTCCTCGGTAAAGTTTTCTTTATTCAACTCAATATCATAATATTGGGTTCCAAGCAAAGGATGTTTATTAATCGAAGTAAAAGAAATGCGATATCCATCATAAGGAATTATAGCAATATAGCGATCTCCATCATGAACATGGAATTCTCTATCAATCACATAAACACTTCGTTCAGCCTCTTGCTCTACCAATCCGGCTTCTTCCAATAATTCACAAAAAACCTTAGCGCTACCATCAGTAACAGGAGGTTCCGGAGAAGACATTTCAATATAAATATTATCAACGCCAAACATAGACAAAGCAGCCATTAAATGTTCAACAGTAAAAACTTCAGCGCCATTAGCACTAAGAGTAGTTGCTTTTACAGTAGAACTAACATTTTCAGGTAATGCTTTAATTTCCGGCTTTCTCGGCAAATCAGTACGTATATAAACGATACCAGTATTAACCGGTGCAGGTTTAAAAGTCATTAAAACGTCCTTGCCAGAATGTAAACCAATGCCGGAATAAGAAATCTCTTTGCAAATTGTATGTTGCATATTTTTAGCCGTCATCTCGCTACTCCTTATAAACTCTTTTCTTTCCTCCAAAGCGACGTCTACCATCTTTCCAACGATCATGAACCCAAAACCACATTTCTGGGTCATTGATTACTTCGTGTTCTAAAATATTTGTCAACTGCCTTGTAACAACGTAAAAATCTTCATCCTTATTTTTAGTTTTAGGTGTGTATAAGGGCGGATGAATCTTTGCCGTACAAGTACCATCAGCATTATTATGCATAAAGATTGGCAAAATTGGAGACCCATATATTCTAGATAAGGCAGCAGGACCTAAAGGCATTCCACTATCTTTACCGAACAAATCAAGATCACAACTGCTATCTCCAGTATCTTGATCATAAAGAATACCAAGTAAATTTTTTTCCTTAAGCATTCTACTAATTGCCAGCAAACCACGCTCACCATGATTGTAAGCTACCTTTTGCCCAACAATTTCACGATACTCATTTATAAATTTATCCATATGGCTATTATTTTGCTTTCTTGCAATGGAAAGCATCGGATAACCATGCAAAGCCACTGTGGCACCTAAAAGTTCCCAGTTCCCATAATGACCAGTTGCCATTATAACACCTTTGTTTTCTTGATAGGCAGTTTCTAAATACTCCAAGCCTTCTACTTTTACGAGTTCACCAATATTTTCAGGCTTCAAAAGAGGGAATCGCATCACTTCAACAACCATACGCCCAAATCGACGCAAACTTCCATCAGCAATCTGCGTAGCTCTTTTTTCATCTACTCCTAAACATTCCATAACATTGGCTTTTGCCATTTCCATTCTCCATCTGGGAATAGCCATACAAGCAATCGCGCCCAAAGCATTTGCCACTAAATTACGAAACCATTTAGGAGAAACGCACATCAGCTTGCTAAATAATTTAACTACATAATAACCTAACACTAATTACACCATTCTACTCAATTACTCTGCTTGTAATTTTTGAAGTTCTTTCTCTAAAGTTTTAACACGTTTAATCAAATCACCAACTTTACGTAAGTTAGCTTCTTGACGCAGCCATTCTTTATGAGGCATTGCAGGGAAACCAGCCATAAAGGAATTGGACGGAACATCATTAGTAATACCGGTTCTGCCACCAAATACACAATTATCACCAATAGTAATGTGACCAACGGTACCAACTTGACCTGCAAAAGTTACGTTATTACCAACAGTTACACTGCCGGAAATGCCTACGTGAGCAACAACCAAGCAGTTTTCACCCAAGACATCGTTGTGACCTAAATGTACCAAATTATCAATTTTAGTCCCTTTGCCAACGATAGTACTATTTGCAGTAGCACGGTCGATACAGGTATTATTACCAATTTCTACGTCATCATGCAAAATAACATTGCCGGTTTGCAATACTT
>JBGVIJ010000065.1:0-30366 GCA_045123075.1 Phascolarctobacterium sp.
AACTTCGTGGAGCGATTCATCACTTATAAAATCATAATAAGCAAATTAAAAAATCACAAGCCTCTATTTTTAGAAGCTTGTGATTTTTGTTGTTTTAATAGGCTCCTTCTTTGAGGGAGCTGTCAGCATAGCTGACTGAGGGAGTAATAATTTATAATGTCTTTACAATTGGCAGTAAAAGCGGAATTAAAATGGAAGTCGCCACACCTGTAAGAGCGATGGAGACCCCACCGGTAGCAAGTTGAATTGCACTAACGTGAATGCAAACGCTGGTGCCAAGACCATGACTGGAAGCACCAATGGCGATTCCGGCGGCGATGTCGTTTTTTACACCTAAGATTTTTAAAAGTTTGTGGTTTATAGTAGCGCCAAGCATACCGGTAGTAATAACTATTGCTGCAGTTAAAGGTTGAATGCCTCCGATAGTTCTAGTGATTTCCAAAGCGATGGGGTTAGTTACAGATTTAGGTAACATAGAAAGCAGGACTGCTTCGCTCATACCTAAGGTTTTTCCTAAAAGGTAGACGCTGAAGATTGCGGAAAGAGTTGCCACTAAAATACCAACGCTAATGCTCAGCGCATTTTCTTTGATAACTTGGCGGTTGCGGTACAAGGGCAAAGCCAGTGCTATTGTAGCAGGACCAAGTAAAAAGTTGATGAAGTCAGCACCAATTTTATACTGTTGGTAGCTAACATTAGGAACGTACAATAAAAATAAGATAATAATCGGGCAGGCAAAGACGATGGACGGAACGATATTCAGCTCCAACCTGCGCACTAAAAATTCGCAAGCACAGTAGATGATAATGGTCAAACCCATACCAAATAAAGGAGAGTTAAGCAAAGTTTCCGGTAACATTATTGCTGACCTCCTTTTTCTTTTTTACTCAGGAGCATTTCTAAAACGAGAGCGGTGCTTGTAAGAATAATTAAGCTGCTGATTACGAGCGTTAAAGAAATGGGGAGAAGTTCTGCTTTAATAACATCAAGATACAAAATCATGCTAACGCCTGCAGGCAAAAAGAGCAGTGCCATTTTATCAATCAACGCTACGCAAATATCGTTGATGTGTTTTTCTTTAACAACGCCCGTACAAAGAAGTGTTGTCAAGATTAGCATGCCAAGTAACGGCGGTGGGAAGGGGATGCCTAATAAGGCAATGATTTCTGTGCTAATCCATTGTAAGGTTAAGAGTAAGGCGAAGCCTTGGAGAAGAGTTGTTGGAGTCACGGAAGGACCTTCTTTCTTAAAATCTTGGCTCCGGTTAAGTGAAGCTATCACTAAAAACGATTAAGGAGTTCGGGATTAATCATACTACAAAAAATATGAAAGTTAAAGATTTAATCAAAAAAATATGAAAGTTAAAGATTTGATCAAAAAGTCAAAATAAACTATTTGACATTTTGACATTCGTTGCTATAATAAAATTGCAGGAAGGTTAAACCCTCCTGCAATAAAAATACAAATACTTTTAATTTTCTTGTCACCAATTATTTGAGGAACAAACCTACAATGGAAACAAGGAGGATGCCTGCCAAGATTGCAGTAGAGGTCATACTCATGCGTTCCAATCTGTAGCTTTCAACTTCTTCGTTCATTAAAGTATAGGTGCGTTGAATGGTGTTCAGCTTGTAATCGATGTTATCTTTCCAAACAGTTGCTTTCAACAGTTCAAGATAACGAGTGTAGATACGAGCGTAGAAAATATCTTCGGTAACTTGGAGCGCATTGTTGATATTGCCCATAATGTTACTGATATCCGCCATGATTTCCATCAGGCGACTGCGAATGCGACGATAAGCTTCTACACGTTTAGCCTTGTTAGCGACGTTAGCTTCTTCCAATTCGTCATAACTGCGGTCGATGGCATCTGCCAAAGCGTTGTCGTAGTAACGCAGTTCAAGGAATTGTGCGTTAGCAAATTCCAAAAGGTCAGGCACGTCAAGGCTACCGGTCTTGTCATAAACAAGAGCACTGTCCCAAGCAAGATAAGTAATGTCATCGCTGTAGGAGAAGTAGTTAGCCAAAGTATTGCAACGAGTTTGCTCGCTAACGGGAGTCTTATCTTTCAAGAGCAAGGGAACAATATCCCATTTAGGCATTTCGTCTTTGAAGTAGTAAACAACAAAGTCTTCTTCAAAGTCAGAAACACGTTTTTTGGTGCAAGCTTGTTCAATGGTTTCTAAAACGGAATCCAAATATTCGCGGATTTTATCTTCCGGCATATTTTCGCTGGCAATAGCCATATCCATATATTCCGCTTCGGTGATGTCTTCTTCAAATTCGATACGCAGAATGAGGCTGATTACACCGATATCGAAGATGCGAGCTTTAACTTCAGTGAAGTAAGTTTTACCGTTAATTTCTAAATCGTGGTTGCCAAGTTCTACAAGTACGGGCGGATTTTTAAAGGTAATGGATTTGGTGGAAATTCTGTCCAAACGCAAACGAGATGCAATTTTATTACGACTTGTCCAAAGAGCTTGAACTAAGTCAAGATTTATTTCGTCAGCAACGTCAAAGAGTCGATAAACAATCATGGATGTGTTCACAATAAATACCTCCGTGAAAACTACCTAAGGTAAATTCATCGCAAGCAAATGTCTTGCGATTCAACTTATATTCTATTATATAACAGACGTAAAAGAAAGAGGGAATAGAACAATGAATGAAAACTTTTCTGAATCTGTAAAAAGTGCTCTCGAAGCAGCGCAACAACAAGCTGTAATGAATTATCATCAAGAATTAACCACTGCTCACGTTGTGGCTGCTCTGTGTGGTAGCGATGGCTTCTTTAAATTTTTGCTGCAAACCTTGCACGTACATGAAGATGCTTTTGCTGCAGAAGCTAAAGCTTTGGTGCAAAAAATTCCTGGTGTAAAAGGACAAGACCGTCAATTGATGATGGGTACTGCCTTCGCTCGTGTAATGGCAATGCTTAGTCAAAGTGGTAAAAGTGAAATCACCATTGGCGATTTGGTAGCAACCATTGTCAGTGATGGTGATAGTGATGTAATTTCCTTATTCAAAAAATATGGTATCGATAAAAAGAAAGTAGAGGCTGCCTACATGCAATATCAAAATAGTGCAGGCGATGAAGAAAATAAAAAGACTTTGGAAAAATTCGGTCAAGATTTGACTGCCAAAGCTCGCGAAGGCAAGCTTGACCCTGTTATCGGTCGTGACGAAGAAATCCGTCGTGTTATTGAAATTTTGAGCCGTCGAAAAAAGAATAATCCTGTACTCATCGGTGAGCCTGGCGTTGGTAAAACTGCTATTGCCGAAGGGTTGGCTAGACGTATTGTAGCAGGGGATGTTCCCGAAAATTTGAAGAATAAAACCTTGTACGCTTTGGATTTGGCATCCCTCGTAGCAGGGGCAAAATTCCGCGGTGAATTTGAAGAACGCTTGAAAAAAGTTCTTAAAGCAATTACCGATAGCGCTGGTCAAATTATTATGTTCATTGACGAATTGCATACTGTTGTTGGCGCCGGTGCTGCGGAAGGCAGTATGGACGCAGGCAATATTTTGAAACCCATGCTTGCTCGCGGCGAGCTCCGTTGCATTGGTGCAACCACCTTGAACGAATACCGTAAATATATTGAAAAAGATAGTGCTTTGGAACGCCGCTTCCAACCTGTTATGGTAAAACAACCTGGTGTGGAAGATACCATTTCCATTTTGCGTGGCTTGCGTGAACGCTACGAAGTTCACCACGGCGTACGCATTAAAGATGCGGCATTAGTTGCGGCGGCGGTACTTTCTAACCGTTACATTAATGACCGCTTCTTACCTGATAAAGCCATTGACTTGGTGGATGAAGCTGCTGCAAGACTGCGTACTGAAATTGATAGCCTCCCTGCAGAACTTGACGAAAGCAAGCGTCGCATTATGCAATTGGAAATTGAAGCACAAGCTTTGAGCAAGGAAGAAGACGAACAATCTAAAGCACGCCTTACTAAAATTGAAGAAGAACTTGCTAAATTGCGTAAAGCAAATGATGAACTTGTTGCTCGTTGGGACGGAGAAAAAGCTTCCATCGCCCGTGTGCGTGAAGTGAAAAAAGAAATCGACTCCGTAAAACAACAAATGGAACAAGCTGAACGCGATTATGACTTGAATAAATTGGCTGAACTGAAATACGGTCGCTTGCCTGCACTGCAAAAAGAATTGGCGGACCTTTCCGTGAAAGACGAAAAAGGTAATGACCAAGTATTGCTCAAAGAAGAAGTTGACGAAGAAGATATCGCTAAAGTTGTCAGCACTTGGACTGGTATCCCGGTTTCTAGACTTGGCAGTGGCGAACGCGAAAAACTGGTGCGTTTGGAAGAAATTTTGCACCAACGTGTAGTTGGTCAAGACGAAGCTGTAAAAGCTGTAAGTGAAGCAGTAGCTCGTGCTCGCGCAGGTATTAAAGACCCCAATCGTCCTATCGGATCCTTCATCTTCCTTGGTCCTACTGGCGTAGGTAAAACCGAGCTGGCAAAAACTTTGGCGGAAGTGCTCTTTGATGATGAACGCAATATGGTTCGTATCGACATGAGCGAATATATGGAAAAACATACTGTGTCTCGTTTGATTGGTGCACCTCCGGGTTATGTTGGTTATGACGAAGGCGGTCAACTTACTGAAGCAGTTCGTCGTCGTCCCTATAGTGTAATCCTTTTGGATGAAATCGAAAAAGCACACGCAGATGTGTTCAACGTGCTTTTGCAAGTGCTTGATGATGGTCGCTTGACTGACGGTCAAGGTAGAAGTGTTGATTTCAAAAACACTCTTATCATTATGACCAGCAACCTTGGTAGTGCAGAAATCATGCGCAAACAAGGCAATATTGACCGCGACGATGTGCAACAAATGCTGATGAACTTCTTTAGACCTGAGTTCCTCAATCGTGTGGATGACATCGTAGTATTTAAACCTTTGCAAGCGGAACAAATCAAAGACATTGTTAAACTGGTTCTTAAAGAATTGGCAGAACGCCTTGCAAAACAACTGGAAATCAAACTCACCGCCAGTGAAGAAGCAATCGCTCACTTGGCAAGTGCAGGTTTTGATCCTGCATTTGGTGCACGTCCGTTAAAACGCTTGATTGTGCATACTGTAGAAAACTTGCTGGCTCGCAAAATTGTGGCTGGCGAAATTAAAAACGGCGACTCCGTAGAAGTAATCATGAATGGTGAAAATGTGGACGTTGCTGTAAAATAAAAACTTCAAAATAACATTGAATCCCGAAATCGGATAAGTCCGGTTTCGGGATTTTTTATTTCAGGAAGGAGTGTTGAAAATGACTGGAAGTGTTTATGGCTATGTAAGAGTTTCCAGTGTGGAACAAAATGAAGATAGGCAACTGATTGCTTTAGAAAATGT
Source organism: Phascolarctobacterium sp. (assembly GCA_045123075.1). GTDB lineage: Bacteria > Bacillota > Negativicutes > Acidaminococcales > Acidaminococcaceae > JAHHUH01. The sequence continues at coordinate 5,371 of JBGVIJ010000065.1, forward strand.
TGGCGTTGCTAAACGGAACATCTTTACCGACAAACAGAGCGGTAAGGATTTTGAAAGGGGACAATATAAAAGACTACTGAAAAAATTAAAGCCTGGCGATTTGCTTTATATCTTGAGCATCGACAGGCTTGGGAGAAACTATATTGAAATTCAGGAACAGTGGCGAGTGTTGACGAAAGAAAAAGGAGTAGATATTGGCGTGATAGATATGCCAATTTTAGACACGCGTAAAGGAAAAGATTTGTTGGGAACGTTTATAGCAGACTTGGTTTTACAAATACTATCCTTCGTTGCGCAGACGGAACGTGAAAATATTAGAAGTCGTCAAGCACAGGGGATAGCTGCTGCTAAAAAGCGTGGTGTAAAATTTGGCAGACCGAAAAAAGAAGTGCCTGCTAATTTTAAAAGCGTTGTAGAAAAATGGCGGTGTAAAGAATTAAGTAGTAGGCAAGCAGCCAAAGAGTGTGGAATGCCGGTGAGTACCTTTAGGAGCAAGGCAAAACAGAAGTGGTGTGCTGAAAAGTGTACCTTTCTGTACACTTTAGTTAAGTAAAATTTATGTAATAAATTAAAATTTAACATTGTGAAAATTGTGTGGTAGTATACCTTTAAGCAAACGAATAAGCTGCACTAAAAGGTACACCTTATTGTCTGTTAATATGTTATATTGCGTCGTAGGCAGGCACGACGTTTTAAAAATAAGATGCATTTAGGAAAGAGAGGCATTGTTATGAGTAAAAAGATTATGAAAAGAAGTTTGGCACTTGGCGCGTTGATGGCATTTGTGATTACTGGTAGTGCTTGGGCGTCTATCGATCTGGACGGGGTTACTATTGGTTCAACGAACACAAGTTACTCAGTTAATAGTAGTGATAGTACACTTACTATTAATGGTGAAATATTTCAAAATATCACATCACCTGGCAATCAGTTTATCACAATTACTAAAGGGACTGCGAATATTACTGATACTGATTTTTTAAACATTGGTGTTAATGGTAAATCCTCAAAGGCTGTTATAATTTCACAGTCTGGAGGGGAAGTAAACCTGACTAATGTAGTTATTCAGCCAAACTATAAGGCTTCGAATGGTTTAAATGTGAATACTGGCTCAACAGGTAATATTTATGGTAAGGAGAATACTTTTAAAGGCTATCAAGGAAGAGGCGTTTATAATTATGGTACTTTGACTTTTAAAAAGGATAGTGTAACGACATTTGATGCGCCGTCAAAAGGTAGTTTTGACATAAGCAATCGTGGTGGTAAAGTTGTTGTAGAGGAAGGAGCAGTAGTATATTTAAATGGCAAAGGTATTGATATTGATACCGGTAGCGGCACAGTTGATATACATGGTACAGTAATTGGTAATATTTCTGGTAACAACACCGTTAACTTTAAGGGCGGTGAATTGTACGGAAAAATGTCTGAAGGCTTCAATAATTCTAGGGTATCTACTGGGTTCTGTACTGTTAATTTTAACGACGGCACATGGAATTTGACTGGTGATAGTGTTGTCACTGGTATTGTTTCTGATTGTGATGTTACTATTAATGGGGTTGATGGAAATTCTTTAACTGTAAATAATACTATAACAGAAAAAGGTAAGTATGCGATTACTCACAATAGTGGTACTTTAACAATCAAGAATTTAACTATTGAAGATGTTATTAAGGAATATAACAAACAGCCAGCAAATGATAATGGCATTGTTCGTGCGTCTGTATTGTATAGCAATAATAGTGGCAAAATTGTTATAGAAGATAGTATTATACAAGATAATAGTAATACTGGTGATTGTAAAAATTATGCAGTTATTGATGTTACAACCAATATGGATGTTAAAAATACAGAGTTTAAAAATAACCAATCTAGTTATATGGGTGGGGCTCTTTATTTGCATGACAAAGAGTTTAACATTAAAAATAGTGAATTTGTAAGCAATGCTGCTTCTCAGGGTGCGGCAATACAAAGTAATAGTGCTACCATTAATTTTTTTGGGAACACTTTTGAAAACAATATTGCTACTAAAGCTGATGATGGAGATTGTGGTGGTGCGATTTGTGCACAAGGTGCAGGAGTAATTACCTTCAAAGGCGTTAATACATTTGAAGGTAATAAAGCAACTGGTGCAAATGGTTGTGGTGGTGCGATTGCGCAATACTATAAAGGTAGTAAAATAGTTTTTGAGAAAGATAGTTACACTGAATTTATAAATAATACTGCCAATGGTAATGGTGGTGCTATTTGGAATGGTGATGACACTGCTAATGGTATTGATTCTGTCATTGAAGTTAATGGTGATTTAGTGTTTGAGGGCAATACTGCAGGTAAAGAAGGTAATGATATCTACAATAAAAGTGCATTGAAATTTTTAGGTGGTAACACTAAAGTTAGTGGAGGTATTGTTAGTGAGGGTGCAAATGCTTATGTAGAAATTTCTAATGATGCTGTTGTAGAACTTAATGGTGGTACTACTTCGTTGAATAAATTGCAAGGTAATGGTGGTGTAATTCATTTTACAAATGCTGATGCTGGATTAGCAGTTGAAGCAAATACCAATAAAACTCTTAAATTTACTGCTACAAGTGCTGTTAACGAAGCTGTCGCTGGCGATGCTAATGCTTTGGTTTCTGAAGTTGATTGGGCTGCGGATACTACTATGGTTATGGAAGCCGGGGACGTTGTTGGTGAAGTAACTGCGGAGCTGGGCGAAAATGAAAAAACTGGTTGTTTGATGGTTAAATCTTTTAAAGAAGCCATTAATCCTGCCAACGAAGCTATAAGTGATACTGGCATTTCTATGAAACTCCACTGGCGTGCACACGTTAACGATATGAATAAACGCATGGGCGAATTGCGCGATGCGAACGGTGAACATGGCGTATGGACTCGTATGGTTCGTGGCGAAAGTGAATATAAAAACACCAAAGCTCAATACAACCAATATCAATTAGGTTATGACGAAAAACTTAGCGTTGATAAACGTTGGACTGTTGGTGCGGCTGTTACTTTCTCCGAAGGTGATGCAAGCTATGGTTATGGTAGTACTGAAGATAAGAGCACTGCTTTTGCGATCTATGGTAGCAAACTGAACAACGATGGCACTTTCGTTGATTTGATTGCTCGCTATGCTCATCTTGAAAGTGATGTGGATGACCAAGCTGGTAAAGGTAGCTACAGCGCTAATGGTATGTCCGTAAGTGCAGAATTTGGCAAACGCATTCAACAAGGTAATGGTTTGTGGATTGAACCGCAAGCTGAATTGACTTATGGTACTATTGATAGTGCTGAATACAAACTTGGCACTAAGACTGTTGAAGTTGGCGATATGGATTCCTTAATTGGTCGCATTGGCTTCAGAATTGGCAAAGACATTGAAAAAGGTAATGTTTATGCTCGTGCATCCTATTTGTATGATTTCGAAGGCGAAATTGAAAACGCATTCAGAAATGATACTGCAAGAAGAAGCTTCAACGAAGACCTTGGTGGCAGTTGGTGGGAAGTTGGCGTAGGCGCTAACATTAATCTGTCCAAAGCTACTTACGTTTATGCTGACGTAGAAAAAACTTTTGGTGGCGAAGTTGACACCAATTGGCAATGGAACTTGGGCGTACGCTACAGCTTCTAATTTCCTAAAGACAATTTAATATAGCCTTGCCTTCCTCTTAATTGAGGAAGTCTCTTTCCTAAACTCCCCCTCTCTATTCGCCTTCTGAGGGGGAGTTTTAATATTTTAAAGAAAATGTCTCAAAAAATTAAAAACTTATAATTTTTGTTAGTACCCTTCCGAACGATAATTTTTCGAAAATATTACAAGGTTCACAAACAATTTGACACCTTGTTGTATGATTGGTAAAATTATACTGTATAAGTTTGTACCGAAGCCCGAGAGATTTTAGTTACTTTAGAAAGTCAATAAAATTTACTTGGGTTTTATTTTTCATTAGACAAAATATTCGGGAGGTTATTTATGAAAGTTGCAATTATCATGGGCAGTAATTCTGATTGGCCCATCTTAGAACCTGCAGAAAAAACTTTGGTGGGTTTTGGTGTGGAAGTAGAAGTGGTGGTAGCTTCTGCACACCGCACTCCTGATATCGTACACGAATTTGCTGCGACCGCTCGTGAACGTGGCGTTGAAGTTATCATCGCTGCTGCTGGTGCTGCTGCACATTTGGGTGGCGTTATCGCTGCTTACACTACTGTACCTGTAATTGGTATTCCTATTAATGCAACTCCGCTTAATGGTATGGATGCACTGCTTAGCTTCGTGCAAATGCCTGCTGGCATTCCTGTTGCAACCATGGCAATCAATGGTGCGAAAAATGCAGCGCTCTTTGCTGTACAAATCTTAGCAACCAAATATCCTGAATTAGTAGATAAATTGGCAGAAGACCGCAGAAAAATGCAAGAAGAAGTAAAAGCTAAAGGCGAAAAACTTGCTGCAATGCGTCAAGCTCAATAATTACGAAGTAGTTAAGAACTGAATATAAAACTCTCATGAGAAAATAGGAGGAAGACATGAGCGAAGAAAAGAAACAACTTACTTATGCTGATGCCGGCGTTGACATTGACGCTGGCAATAAAGCAGTAGAATTGATGAAAGATAGCGTTCGCGCTACCTATCGTCCCGAAGTTATCGGTGACCTGGGTGGCTTTGGCGGTTTGTTCGCTTTGAACATTGCTAAATATAAAGAACCCATTTTGGTTTCCGGTACTGACGGCGTTGGTACCAAATTGAAATTGGCTTTTATGGCTGACAAACACAATACCATTGGTCAAGATGCAGTTGCAATGTGCGTTAACGATATTTTGGTACAAGGTGCAGAACCTCTGTTCTTCCTTGACTATATTGCTGTAGATAAAGTTGATTCTCAAAAAGTTGCTAACATCGTTAAAGGTGTTGCTGATGCTTGTAAAGAATCCGGCTGTGCTTTGATTGGCGGCGAAACTGCAGAAATGGCAGGCTTCTATTCCAAAGGTGAATATGATATCGCTGGTTTCTGCGTTGGTGTTGTAGACAAAAGCAAAATGATTACCGGCGAAAAAGTTAAACCTGGTGACGTTCTTCTCGGCTTGCCTTCTAGCGGTGTACATTCCAATGGTTTCTCCTTGGTTCGCAAAATCTGCTTCGAAGCTATGGGCTATGATATGAACACTGAAATTCCTGAATTTGGTTGCACCTTGGGTGAAAAACTTTTGACCCCGACTCGCTTGTATCCCAAATCCTGCTTGCCCTTGATTGAAAAATTCGATATTCACGGTATGGTTCACATCACTGGCGGCGGTTTCTATGAAAACGTTCCCCGTATCCTTCCGGAAAACTGCGACGCAGAAGTTAATGCTGAAAGCTGGGAAGTTCCTGTAGTATTCAAAAAATTGCAAGAATGGGGCAATGTTCCTTGGAAAGAAATGTACCGCACCTTTAATATGGGCGTAGGTATGGTTTTGGTTATCGATGCTGCTGAAGCTGATGCTGTTCGTGAACACTTGCGTGCTGCTGGTGAAGAATTCTTCGAACTTGGTAAAGTTGTTGAAGGTAACAAACAAACCATTATGAAAGGCGGAGTTTTCGGTGAATAATCGTAAAGCTGGCGTATTAGTAAGCGGTCGTGGCAGTAATCTCCAAGCTGTTTTGGACAGAATTGCTGATGGCTACCTTCCCTTGGAAATTGGCGTGGTAATCAGTGATAAAGCTGATGCTTACGCTTTGGAACGTGCTGCTAACGTAGGTATTAAAACTGTTGTAGTAGCTCGCAAAGAATGTGCTTCTAAAGAAGAATTCGAAGAAAAAATCCACGTTGCTCTCGTTGAAGCTGGTTGCGAAGTGGTAATTTTGGCAGGCTTCATGCGTATTTTGGGCGGTGGCTTCGTAAATAAATGGCATAATAAAATTATTAACATTCATCCGGCGCTGCTTCCTAGCTTCCCTGGTCTTGATGGTCAAGGTCAAGCTTTGGAATATGGCGTTAAATTTGCAGGTTGCACTGTACACTTTGTAGATGAAGGTACTGATAGTGGTCCTATTATTCTTCAAAAGGTTGTACCTGTTTTGGATGATGATACCCACGACACTTTGGCTGCTCGCATTTTGGAACAAGAACATATTGCGTTGCCTGAAGCACTTAAGTTATGGGCGGAAGGTAAGCTCGTAATTGAGGGTAGAAAAGTTAAAGTAATGAAATAAATAGTTTTAGAAAGAGGTAGTAACTATGAAAATTAAAAGAGCGTTACTGAGCGTTTCCGATAAAACCGGCATCGTAGAATTGGCTCGTTTCTTGAACGAAAACGGTGTAGAAATCATTTCCACCGGTGGCACTATGAGTGCTATTAAAGAAGCAGGTATCCCTGTAACCTATGTTAGTGATGTAACCGGCTTCCCTGAAATTATGGACGGTCGCGTAAAAACTTTGAACCCGAAAATTCATGGTGCAATCCTCGCAGTTCGTAGCAATCCGGAACACATGGAAGCTTTGGCTAAACATGAAATTACTCCCATTGATTTGGTTGTAGTAAATCTGTATCCCTTCCGTGAAACCGTTGCTAAACCGGGCGTAACTGAAGCTGAAGCTATCGAAAACATCGATATCGGCGGTCCTGCTATGGTTCGTGCTTCTGCTAAAAACTTCAAAGACGTTGTAATCGTTACTTATCCTTCCCGTTATGAAGGTTTGATGGCAATGCTCAAAGAAACTGGCGATGTTGATGCGCGCACCCGTAAAGAATTGGCATTGGAAGCTTTCTCTCACACTGCTGAATATGACGCTATGATTAGCGATTATCTGAAGAAAGTACTGGCTGAATAAGAGAGGTACTAATATGAAAATTTTGCTTATCGGTGGTGGCGGGCGTGAACACGCATTGGCGTGGAAACTTGCTCAAAGCCCCAAGGTTGAAACCATTTTGGCTGCACCGGGTAACCCTGGTATTGCAGAATTGCCCAAATGTGAATGTGTTGCTCTGAACTTGGATGATTTGGAAAAAGTTGCTGACTTTGCTGAAGACAATGGTGTTGAACTGACCGTTGTTGGTCCTGAAGCAACTCTTGTTGCAGGTATCGCTGACGTTTTCAAACGTCGTGGCTTGCCTGTGTTCGGCCCTTCCAAGGCTGCTGCTCAATTGGAAGGCTCTAAAGCATTCTCTAAAGAATTGATGGCAAAATACGATATTCCTACCGCATTCTTCAAAGTTTGCGAAGATATCGAAACTGCTAAAGCTTATGTAGAAGAAAAAGGTGCTCCCATCGTAGTTAAAGCTGATGGCCTGGCTGCAGGTAAAGGCGTAGTAGTTGCAATGACCAAAGAAGAAGCTTTGGAAGCTATCGACGATATGATGGCTGATCAAAAATTTGGTAATGCAGGCGCTCGCGTGGTATTGGAAGAATACATGGAAGGCGAAGAAGCATCCCTCTTGGCTTTCACCGACGGCAAAACCGTTGTTCCCATGATTGCTGCTCAAGACCACAAACGCATCTTTGATAATGACGAAGGTCCTAACACCGGTGGTATGGGTACTTACGCTCCTGCTCCTGTAATGACTGACGTGCTTCGCCTGAAAGCAACTGAAAGAGTTTTGAAACCTGTAGTTGCTGCAATGGCTGAAGAAGGTACTCCGTACCAAGGTTGCCTTTATGCTGGTCTTATGATTAACGGTGATAGCGTTAAAGTTGTAGAATTCAACTGCCGCTTCGGCGATCCTGAAACCCAAGTAATTCTCCCCTTGCTTGATGGCGACTTGGCAGATATTATGCTTGCTTGTGCAACCGGTACTTTGGATGAAGTTGAAGTTGCTTGGCATGACAAAGCTGCTGTTTGCGTAGTAATGGCTTCCGGTGGTTATCCCGGTAGCTATGAAAACGGTAAAGAAATCACCGGCTTGGCAGAAGCAAATGCTGACGAAGCTACTGTAGTGTTCCATGCAGGTACCAAATTGGTAGACGGCAAGGTTGTTACTGCTGGCGGTCGTGTACTTGGTGTAACTTCTGTTGATAAAAATATTCGTGATGCTCGTGACCGTGCTTATGCTGCTGTAGAAAAAGTTAAATTTGATCAAGTTTTTTATAGAAAAGATATTGCGTGGAGAGCTCTAAAGAGATAAAATATATAAAATCTAAAATTTTAAGAAAAGGATGATGAGACGATGGCTTTTTATTATGATGAGCCGGCACATACTTTTAGTGAATATCTGTTAGTGCCTGGTTATTCCTCTGAAGAATGCATTCCTACTAATGTTGATTTGCGTACTCCGTTGGTAAAATTCAAAAAAGGTGAACAATCTGCTATCACCATGAACATCCCCATGGTTTCCGCAATTATGCAATCCGTATCTGGCGAAAAACTCGCTGTTGCTCTTTCCAAAGAAGGCGGCATTTCCTTTATTTATGGTTCTCAAACTATCGAAGACGAAGCTGCAATGGTTGCTCGTGTTAAAGGCCATCGCGCAGGTTTCGTAACCAGTGATTCCAATATCCGTCCTGATAGCACTTTGGCTGACATCATTGCTTTGAAAGAACGCACTGGTCACTCCACTGTTGCAGTTACTTCCGACGGTACCGTTAATGGCAAATTGGAAGGTCTCGTTACTAGCCGTGACTACCGTCCTAGCCGTATGGATCCCAATACCAAAGTTAAAGAATTTATGACTCCGATTGATAAATTGATTGTTGCTGGCAAAGAAACCACTTTGCAAGAAGCTAACGACATCATTTGGGATCACAAATTGAACACCCTTCCCATCGTTGATGAAGAAGGCCGTTTGCTTTACATGGTATTCCGTAAAGATTACCTGTCCCACAAAGAATATCCGCTGGAATTGTTGGATGACCAAAAACGTCACATCGTAGGCGCTGGTATCAATACCCGCGACTATGCTGAACGTGTACCTGCATTGGTTGATGCTGGTTGCGACGTATTGTGCATCGACTCTTCCGAAGGCTACAGCGCTTGGCAAAAAATTACTCTTGACTGGATTCGCGAACACTATGGCGACACCGTTAAAGTTGGCGCTGGTAACGTAGTTGACCGTGAAGGCTTCCGCTTCTTGGCAGAAGCTGGTGCTGACTTCATTAAAGTTGGTATCGGTGGCGGTTCTATCTGCATTACCCGTGAACAAAAAGGTATCGGCCGTGGTCAAGCAACTGCTTTGATTGAAGTTGCTAAAGCTCGTGACGAATATTTTGAAGAAACCGGCGTTTATGTACCTATCTGCTCTGACGGCGGTATCGTATATGACTACCACATGACTTTGGCTCTCGCTTTGGGCGGTGACTTCATGATGCTCGGTCGTTACTTCGCTCGTTTCGACGAAAGCCCGACCAAAAAAGTTAACATCAACGGCAGCTATATGAAAGAATACTGGGGCGAAGGTTCTGCTCGTGCTCGTAACTGGCAACGTTATGACATGGGTGGCGCTTCCAAACTGTCCTTCGAAGAAGGCGTTGACTCCTATGTTCCCTATGCAGGCAGCTTGAAAGATAACGTTAACTTGACTTTGAGCAAAGTTCGTTCTACCATGTGCAACTGCGGTGCTTTGAGCATTCCTGAATTGCAACAAAAAGCTAAAATCACTTTGATTTCCGCTACTTCCTTGGTAGAAGGCGGCGCACATGACGTTGTTGTAAGAGACAACATGAACAACGATTTCCCCCGTTGATTAAAAGCTAACCTTTAAAATTAACACCTCGTTACTGAAAAGTAACGAGGTGTTTTTGTGTGCGGAGCATACTTAACAAAGAGAAAGTTTGTCTTTGGATTTAAGTATCTATGTAAATTTTTAGTATGTATACATAATAAATTGCGTTACAATATTGATTTTTTTCGTTCATTATAGTAAAGTATTAAGTAATTTATTAGGCATTTGCACAAAGAAAGGTGTGTTATTTATGAATTTGAAAAAAATGTTGAAATTTGCTGCTTGTGGCGCTATGGTTGCAGCTCTCGCTATGACTGCTGGCTGCGGTGGCGGCGAAAAAAAAGCTGACCAAAAAGTTTTGAAAGTTGGTATGGAATGTGCTTACGCTCCTTACAACTGGTCCCAAACTTCTGCTGAAGGCGGCGCTGTACAAATCGCTGGCTCCAAAGAATTCGCTTATGGCTATGACGTAATGATCGCAAAAAAATTGGCTGATTCCATGGGCGCTAAACTCGAAGTACACAAAATTGAATGGGATGGTCTTCCTCCTGCAGTAGTATCCGGCAAAATCGATGCTGCTATCGCTGGTATGTCCATTACTGCTAAACGTAAAGAAACCGTTGACTTCACTTTGCCGTACTACTATGCTGACGTAGTTGCTCTCGTTAAAAAAGGCACTCCGCAAGCTGAAGCTAAATCTGTTGCTGATTTGAAAGGTGCTGTTGCAACTTCTCAAATCAACACCATTTGGTACGACCAAATCGACCAAGTTCCCGAAGTTAAAAAATTGCCTGCAATCGACAACGTTCCCGGTATGATCGTTGCTTTGAAATCCGGCAAAGCTAACCTCATCGTAACCGATATCCCGACTGCAAGAGCAGCTGAATTCGCTAACCCCGAATTGACCATGCTCACCTTCGCTGAAGGTAAAGGTTTCCAAACTTCTCCGGAAGATGTTGAAATCGGTATCGCAGTTAAAAAAGGCAACAAAGAATTGGTTGACGCTATGAACAAAGTTCTCGGCAGCATGACTAAAGCTGACCATGACAAAATCATGGCAGAAGCTATCAAAAAACAACCTTTGGCTCAATAATTTAACGTCAATTAGGGCGGCTGATTGCCGCCCTTTTTTCCTATTGTAATTAAGTAACTAAAAGTAAGGAGCATTTAAGATGCCAACAACATTTTTTGGCTGGGTATTCTTCTTAATGGAAGAATATGGATCTGTTTTGTTGACAGGTGCCGGCGTAACCTTACTGCTTGCAGTTGTAGGTACCATTCTAGGTTGCCTTATTGGTTTAGTAGTAGGTATTATTCAAACTATTCCCATGGAAGACAACGATAGTGCTGCTAAAAAAGCTGCTATCAAAGCAATTCAACGTTTGCTTGATGCTTATGTAGAAATCTTTCGTGGTACTCCGATGATTGTACAAGCTATGGTTGTATACTATGGCGCAATGAGCATGTTCAACATTGATATGTCTCCTATGTTTGCAGGTTTCTTCGTTGTATCCATTAACACCGGTGCGTATATGGCAGAAACTGTTCGTGGTGGTATTGAATCTGTTGATCCTGGTCAAAAGGAAGCAGCTATCGCTATCGGTATGGATCACTTCCAAATTATGTACAACGTAATTCTGCCCCAAGCATTGCGTAACGTAATGCCTCAATTAGGTAACAACCTTATCATCAACATTAAAGATACTTCCGTATTGAACGTAATTTCCGTAACTGAATTGTACTTTGCGTCCAAATCTGCTGCGGGTGTTTATTACAAATACTTCGAAATCTTCTTCCTGACTTGCGTAATCTATTTCATTATGACCTTTACTGCGTCTAGATTCCTCCGTTGGGTTGAAAGTAAAATGGATGGTCCCAAAGACTATCAATTGGTTAACTATGATCCTATGGCTGACCCCTGTGGCCATGTGCCCCTGCCTACTAAGAAACAGAAAGGACGTTTTGACTAATGGCTGAAGATAGAGAACTTTTAGTGTCCGTCCATGATCTGAAAAAGGCATTCGGCGAACGTGAAATTTTAAAAGGTATCAGCTTTGATATTTATCGTGGCGATGTAGTTTGCGTTATCGGTCCTTCCGGTAGTGGTAAATCTACTCTCATTCGTTGCGTAAACTATTTGGAACATCCCACCGGTGGCGATATCTGCTATCGTGGCGAATCCGTAATGAAACATTTTAAAAAGCTTACTCAGTTCCGTACCAAAGTTGGTATGGTGTTCCAATCCTTTAACTTGTTTAACAATATGACTGTTTTGGAAAACTGCACTGTTGGTCAAATTAAAGTTTTAGGTAAATCTAAAGAAGAAGCTAAAGAAACTGCTCTTAAATATTTGAAACATGTTGGTATGGATAGTTATGTTAATGCTAAACCCCATCAACTTTCAGGTGGTCAAAAACAACGTGTTGCCATTGCTCGTGCTTTGGCGTTAGAACCGGAAGTCCTTTTAATGGACGAACCTACTTCTGCACTTGACCCGGAAATGGTTGGCGAAGTATTGCGTGTTATTCGTAGCTTGGCAGAAGCTGGCTTTACCATGGTTATTGTAACTCATGAAATGGCTTTTGCTCGTGACGTTTCTAATCGAGTAATCTTTATCGACCAAGGTGTCATCGCTGAAGACGATGCTCCGGAAGTTTTGTTCAAGAATCCGAAGAACCCCAGAACTAAGGAATTTTTGGGGCGTTTTCAACAATAAGTGAACACAGCAGGATTACAAGCCCTAATTGTAGAATTCTACAATTAGGGCTGTTCTTGTGTTTAGAGCAAGTTGGTTTACTTAGAAAAGAGTTGATGTTATGAAAACTTTACGAGTAATTTTATTTCTAATAGCGTTATTGTGTAGTCAAGTAGTTTTTGCTGCACCAAAAGGAACACTTTTATACGTACCTCTGGATAATCGACCTGTTTGCCTGTCTTATGCTGTTAAAACTATGGAAGCAGCAGGCTGGGAAGTAAAGACTCCTCCTTTGGAATATATTGCGGGTGCGGAAAGAGGGGGGGAACCGGACGCTCTCTTTACTTGGTTAGTGGATAATGCTGATGAATCTTTAGCAATGGTAGTTTCTTCTGACGCATTGATTTACGGTGGACTTGTAGATTCGCGTACCCATTATATTCCTTTAGATGTATTGCGTGCTCGTGCGGATAGGCTTGTGAAATTGAAAAAAGATTTTCGTAATCAACTGGTTTATGTGTTTACGACTATTATGCGCTCGCCGAAGATGAGTTCTGCTCCTGTAGAACCTGCTTATTATAAAGAGTGGGGAGCAAAAATTTTCCGCTTAGGAGAATTGGAAGACAAGCGAGAAGCAAAAGAGATTGGTCGCCGTGAAATGCGTGAGCTGAAAAAGTTGCGTCAAAATATTCCCCAGGAAATTTTAACGGATATGTATACTCGCAGGGGAAACAATATCAAAGCTACGGAGCTGCTTTTGCACGGCGTGGAAAGTGGAGATTTTGACTACCTGCTTGTTGGTAGGGACGATACTGCGGAATTTAGCCAAGCTCATCGTGAAGCGAGAAACTTGGACATTTTGGTGAATGAACTTCCTAAAGAACGTATCCGCTTTTTTGCAGGAGCAGACCAATTAGGTTTACTCCTTTTAAGTCGTGCTTCTACAAAATTGCAATACGAAATTCCTTTGATACAAGTGGTATATGCTCCCGGCAAGGGTGGAGCAACCATTCCTGCTTATGAGGATAATACAGTTGCCCAAAGTGCAAGGCAACATATTTATGCTGCAGGTGGTGTGCCCGTTTGGAAATACAAGCGTGCAGATTTAGTGCTTGCCATCAACACGCCCAAAGATGGTGTGACTTTAGAAGCAAGCTCTCTAGCAAATGATTATCTTATTACACCTGAAATTGAAAAGTTTACTAAACTTATAGAATCGATAAGTCATAATGATAAAATTATTGCTGTTGCTGACGTTAAGTATGGTAACGGTGCGGATAATGCTTTGGTTAGCAATTTGTTTGCCAATGGGTTAGGAGACAAGCTTGCTGCATACGGTGGTTGGAACACTGCAGGTAATACAATAGGTTACGCTTTGGCACAAGGTTTGTTGAGTAAGCATTTTACTGAAGAAAGCAGACGAGACCTTTTAACAGTGCGCTATTTAGATGATTGGGGGTATCAGGCTAATGCACGCAAAGATGTGTACCTAAATTTGATATGGCCTAATCAGTGGAAGAATAGTGGCTTTGATGAAGAAAGACTTGCTACAGTTGAAGCAAGTGTTAAAAACTCTATGCGTTCAGTTGCGAAACCTATGCTTGGCGGTATAGTGGACGATTACATATTCACTTTACCTTGGCGTAGAATGTTTGAAGTAAACGTTGAAAAAGTTAGTAAGTAATTTTAGAATGAGGGGAATTTTGATGGGTTATAAAATTAGAACAGTTCAGGTAAGTGATGCGCAAGCAACTTTAAAAGTTTATGCTCCGTTCATTACTGATACCTGCATATCTTTTGAATATGTTGTGCCTTCCGTGGAAGAGTTTGCAGAAAGGATTGCAAACATTTCTGCGGAGTATCCTTACATTGTTTTAGAGGATGATGGTGAAATTGTAGGCTATGCTTACGCACACCGTTACTTGGAGCGTGTTGCCTATAGTTGGGATGTGGAAGTTACCATTTATCTTGCACCTAGAGTGCAGGGCAAAGGATTAGGTGTAATTTTGTACGGTGCTTTAGAAAAACTGATGAAACTACAAAATATTAAGAACTCGTATTCTTGTATTACCGGTGATAACGTCCATAGTATCGAGATGCATCGCTCCATGGGCTATGAACTTATTGGTACTTTCCCTAAAGCTGGCTTTAAGCACGACAGATGGCTTGACGTAGTGTGGATGGCAAAGGCTATTGGCGAAAAAGAAAATGCTCCGTTACCTTTAGTCCTGTTTTCAGAAATGCAAGCAAGTGTCGTAGAAAAAGTGCTTCAAGTTTTTAATGACAAATTTTAAATTTGGAAAAGGTAGTTATAAAAATAAAAGCTCTGTCTTAAATTTAGATGGAGCTCTTATTTTTATAAGCAAAGGGTCAAAAAAAGTCCCTGCGAGGATTTACAAGTCCCTTTTATTTTTGGAATGTTTTTCATAAAAATGTTACAGATTTGACGCTTTTTCTTGACAGGACTCCCGTTGTCCCTTTAAAATAAGGGTAGCTTATTTTTACGAAATTATTTATTTGTTTTTAAAACAAGGAGGAATAACTCATGAACTTGAAAAAAGTTTTTGCTGCTGGTCTTATCTCTTTGATGGCTACCGGCGCAATCGTAGGCTGTGGTGGCGGCGAAAAGAAACAAGCTGACGCTGGCAAAAAAGTACAAATCGAATACTGGCACGTTGCTGCTGAAAGCTTCGGCGGTGCTACCGTTAAAGAATTGGTAAAAGACTTTAACGCTAAAAACCCTGGCATCGAAGTTGTAGAAAAATACAACCCCGATATGTACAAAGGTTTGACCCAAAACTTGCAAGCAGCTATCGCTTCCGGCAAAAACCCGGACGTAGTTCAAATGGGTTACTCTTTCCTGAACTATGCTGCTGAAAACTTCCAATCCGTAAACTTGAACGATGCTTTCGCTAAAGCTGGCGACCCCAACTTCTTGAAAGACAACTTCCTGCCCAACGTATTGGAATTGGCACAAACTGAAGATGGCAAACAAGTAGGCTTGCCGTACTCCATCTCCGTTCCCGTACTCTACTACAACCCCGAAATTTTCGCAGCTGCTGGTTTGGCAGACGCTCCGAAATCTTGGGCTGAAGTAAAAGCTTATGCAAAAATCATCAAAGAAAAAACCGGCAACATGGGTTTCTTCATGCAAGAATATGCTGATAACTGGGCACAACAAGCTATCATCGAATCCAATGGTGGCGTAATGCTGAAAAAAGTTAACGGCAAAGTTCAAGCTGGTTTCGATACTCCGGAAGCTGCTGAAGCTTTCCAATTGATGGCTGACATGGTTAAAGACGGCAGCGGCTTGCACGCTACCAACGAAGAAGGCTTCCAAGCTTACCTCTCCGGCAAACTCGGTATGGTTTGCACCACCATTGGTAAACGCGCTAACTTCGAAAAAACCGCTAAATTCCCCGTTAAAGTTGCATCCTTCCCTGAATTCGAAGGCAAACCGGTTCGCGTTGCTGCAGGCGGTAACTTCTTGATGGTATTCTCCAAAGATGCTGCTAAAGAAAAAGCTGCTTGTGAATTCATTAAATACTTGCAATCTCCTGAAGCACTCGTTAAATGGTCTACCGGTACTGGTTACCTCCCGCCCCGTAAAGGCATTGCAGAAGATCCGAAAGGCTTCAAAAAAATGGCTGAAGAAAACAAAAACATTCAAGTTGCATTGTCCTTGATGCCGAAAGCTGTTAAATGGGCTTCCTTCCCTGGCGCTAACGGTTTGCAAGCTGAACAAATGCTTATCGACGTTCGCGAC
Source organism: Phascolarctobacterium sp. (assembly GCA_045123075.1). Lineage (GTDB taxonomy): Bacteria > Bacillota > Negativicutes > Acidaminococcales > Acidaminococcaceae > JAHHUH01. The sequence goes on from JBGVIJ010000065.1 coordinate 21,462, forward strand.
GTTATCTTGAGTGGTGAAAAACCGGCTGCTGAAGCTTTGAAAGAAACTGCTAAAAAGGTTAACGAATTGTTGTAATTGCATGCTGAGGGCTGTCTCTTTAGAGGCAGCCCTTATATGTGTTTTTAAGATACCTTGCAAAACTTTGTATTTGTGTGGTTTAAGGAGTATTTATGAGTAAAAATGTCAAGGAAGCTTTTTGGTATTTGATTCCGGCCGTAATACTTTTCTTGGTATTCTTCTATTGGCCGCTGATTCAAAATATTTATTTAAGCTTCTTCTCTTGGAATATGGTAAGCCCCACTATGAAATATGTGGGCTTTAAAAACTTCGCTGATATCTTATCCAGCCCTGAGCTGATTAAGATTATGATTAACACTGTGTTCTATGTTGGCTTCATGTTGATTTTGATCTTTGTACTGCCCTACTTCTATTCTTATATTTTGGGTCATCTTATCAAAAAATGGAGCAACTTCTATCGTAGCGCATTGTTCTTGCCTGCAACCTTGTCTTTGGCTGTAGCAAGTATCTTGTTCTTGTGGATTTACAATCCCTTGGCTGGTCCTATCAATATCATTCTCAGTATGTTTGATATTACTTCTCCCAGATGGTTTAAAGAAAACTATTTGGTAATTTTCGCAATTTGCTCCATCGTTGGTTGGAAGTTCTTTGGCTACAACCTTATCGTTATGTTGGCAGCAATGGTTGCTGTTCCTAAAGAAATGATTGAAGCTGCCAAATTGGAAAACGCTTCCAACTGGGTAATCTTTAAGAAAATCATTTTGCCGATGACCTCTTCCACTGCTATATATGTATTTACTATTACTGTAGTATTCAGTTTGCAACACATTTTGGTACCGGTAAACATGCTTACCTACGGTGGTCCTGACCAAGGTTCTTCTAACTTGGTTTACATCGTTTACCAATATGCATTTACCTTCTTCCAAACCGGTAAAGCTGCTGCTTACGCTGTAATCACCATGTTCGTTTATATGGCATTCCTTTATGTGAAGAATAAATATCTGGAGAAGAAAGTATATTATGAAAACTGAGACAAGAAACGAATTAATTTGGCATGGTTTCCTGATGGTAGCTATCTTCTTGACTTTGTGGCCCATCGTGTTCATGATTTCCACTTCCTTCAAAGACTTGAGCCAAGTATTTGAATCTACTTTGAACCCGTTGCCCTGGCCCATCACTTTTGATAACTATACCACCGTATTAGGAAACTTCCCCTTATTTACTTATATCTGGAACACTTTCCTGATTGCAGCAATTGTTACTGTTTCTAAAACCTTGACCAGTATTTTGTCTGCATTTGCTTTTGTATATTATGATTTCAAATATAAAGAAAGCCTCTTCAACGGTATGTTGTTGACATTCTTTATCCCTATCACCGTTTTGGTTATGCCTAACTATTTGATGATGTCTAAACTTGGTCTTTTGAACACTCCTTGGGGCGTTGCACTGCCTTGCTTGGTAGATGGCATGGGGGTATTCCTGATGCGCCAAACCATGCGTTGTGTACCTAAAGCACTTCTCGAAGCTGCTATTTTGGACGGTGCTAAACCTCGTCAAGTTTTGACCAAAGTTATTCTGCCTTTGATCAAACCTGCATTGTTGGCTAACTCTATCTTGTTCTTTATTAACTCTTGGAACGAATATTTCTGGCCCTTGCTGATTTTGCAAGATAAAGATTCCTACACTTTGCCCTTGGCGTTGCAAATGTTTATCAGTGCCGAAGGTGGCAGTGAATGGGGTATTGCAATGGCAGTAGCAACTTTGACAAGTTTGCCGCCGCTGATTTTGTATGGCTTCTGCCAAAAATTCATTATCAATACATTTATGAGCTCGGGGGTTAAAGGCTAATGGAACATAGTATTGTATTTTCTCACGTAGATAAAGCATACGGTAAAACCGTTGTTATTAAAGACTTAAACTTAGAAATTCGCAGAGGCGAACGCTTAATTCTCTTGGGACCTTCTGGTTGCGGTAAAACTACTACCCTGCGTATGATGGCAGGCTTTGAAGATATCTCCGCTGGCGAACTTTACATGGATGGTAAAGTCGTAAATGATGTTCCTCCCGGAGAACGTAATATTGCAATGGTATTCCAAAGCTATGCTTTGTTCCCGCATTTGACTGTTTGGGAAAACATCACCTTTGGTCTCGTATTGCAAAAACTTCCTAAAGAAGAAATCGAAAAACGCACTTATCAAGCATTGGATATCCTCCACTTGCGTGGTCAAGAACACAAAAAGACCCATGAACTTTCCGGCGGTCAAAAACAACGTGTTGCTCTGTGCCGTGCACTTGTTAAACAATCTCCGTTCTTCTTCTTGGACGAACCTCTTTCCAACCTTGACGCTCAATTGCGCCAAAAAGCTCGTACTGAATTGGTAAAAATTCATGAAATGTTCCGTCCTACCATGGTTTATGTAACCCATGACCAAATCGAAGCAATGACCGTTGCTGATCGTATTGCGGTTATGAATAAAGGTAAAGTTCAACAAATCGATACTCCGGATACCATTTACCATCATCCGGCAAACGTATTTGTTGCAACCTTTATCGGTTCTCCTGCAATGAACGTAGTTAAAGCTCGCATTGAAGGCACCAAAATTGTAATCGGTGAATGCGCTATTGAAATTCCTGCTGAATGGTTGAAAATTGTTGGCACCCGCAAAGAAGTTATCTTCGGCTTGCGTCCGGAAGCAGCTAAACCTAACTTTGACCAAGCAATGGTTAAAGGTACCGTTGACTTTATGGAAAACACCGGTAACCTTAAAACTGCTAGCTTGACTTTGGCTGACGGTCAAAACTTCTTTATCCAAGACAGCAACCAAAACATTGACTTGCGCGATGTTACCGGCTTTGACTTTGACTGGACTAATGTAAACTTGTTTGATGTTGAAACCGAAGAAAATATCGGTTATGTAGAGGCATAAAAAATGAGAATTGCAGTAAGTGATTTACTTTTCCCTGGTTTTAGAAAATTTGGCGTTCGTCCGTTAAACACTGAATACGGCATCGAATTCTTTTATGAATTTGGTCATGACTACTATTGGGACGAAGAAACTGCTGCTTGGGGCAATCGCGAATTTAGCATTCATGGTCCTTGCGTTGCAGTTGACTTGGCAGATAAAGACAATTTGAACTATTTGCCCGCATTTGAAGCAACCTTCAAATATGCACAAAAAATTAACGCTCAATTCGTAGTAGTACATACCAACGAATGCTTGCCTGCTGACCTTAAAGCTGGTCAAGAACTGGTGATCTCCCGTTTGGCAGAACTCTTAGATATGGCAAAAGCTTACGGCGTAACCTTGGTTATCGAAAACGTAGGCCTGCGTACTAAAGGTAATGTACTCTTTACTTTGGAAGAATACTACGCACTCTTTGAACGCTTCCCGCAAGCAATGTCCTTGATTGATACCGGTCATGCTCATGTAAATGGTTGGGATATTCCTGCTGTTGTAGAAAAATTGGGCGACAAGCTTTTTGCTTTTCATATTCACGACAACGACGGCGAAGGAGACGACCATTTGCCCGTATGGCAAGGCACCATTGATTGGGATAAACTCTTCCCGGCAATCAAAGCACACGCTTCCAAAGCAATCCTTGTTATGGAATACTGCTGTGGTTTCGAAAACACCACTGAACTGGAAGCTCACCTTGCTGAACTGAAAGCTAAATACGAAATCTAAAATTTAAATCTCCACTCTAAAAAGGGTGGAGGTTTTTTCTTTTCAATTGCGTCGTTTGTCTTTTGGGATAAAGTATTCTATAATGTGAGCAGGAATACTTATTGAACGGAGGAGTTTCTATGAAAAAATTTCTGCTGACATTTTTAAGCCTGTGCTTATATTGCTTGCCTGCCTTCGCTGCAGAAAAATCTGTGAAAGAACAATTGCGTGAGGCGTACCTTACTTCTATTTCTGCCGCGTCTTGTTTAGGTGTGTACTTGCCGGAAAATTCCAGTGAGTTCAGTTTTATGCGTAGTCATGGTTGGGAGATTGCTCCTTATACTTTTGAAGACGAGGGCGTAAAGACCAACTTCTCCATTGCCAGCAATACTTGTGACGATTGTGGTATGGAGCTTTACATTGTTACTTTTAAAGGTAGCACCAGCAAGAAGGATTGGGGAATTAATTTAAAGACTTCCCACACTGCTTACGGTGGCACTACCTTGGAAGAGATGGAAGCAATTGCAAAAACTGCTCCGAAAGAAAAGAAGCCTGCGGTTCACGAAGGCTTTAACACTTACGTAGATTCTGTGTTGCGTTCTTCCGTAGTGAATGGGGATAGCAAGTTCAAAGGCGTTTTTAAAAAGGTATATGAAACTGGAAACAGTCACTTAATTTTAACTGGTCATAGCCTGGGGGGCGCCGCTGCTACTCTTTTAGGGGAACGTCTTGTAGATTTAGGAATGCCCAAAGAAAAATTTACCGTTATTACTTTTGGCGCTCCTGCTGTCGGCAATGATGAGTTCGCTTTAGAATATGGTGATAAGATTGAGCTCTTGCGTGTAACTAATACTTCTGACCCTGTTCCTGGCAGTTTGCAAACTTTCTTTGGTGGCTACAAACAATTTGGTGAGCACGTAAAATATCACATCTCTCCGAAGATTAGCAGTAATAATCACGACATTGCCATGTATGTAGATTACAGTGTTAGCGAATATTACAAAGCTTTTGATAAGGCGGTAGCTTCCGGTGTTACACAGGCTTTACCTTACAATAGAACTACTTCTGGTAACCCATTAGTTGCTCTGTGGCTTCACGGTGCTCCCGGTTTGGGAAAACGTCACTACGTTCCTGATATCAAGCGTTTGATTGCTGAAGAATATATGAATATGTTGCCTTCTTATGTGGTGATGGATGATGCTCTTGACGAAGATACTTTCTATCGTCACGAGGATATTATACGTTTGAGCCAAGAAATTGGAGCAGAATATGTTGTTGTGTGCGGTATTGATGGTAACCAAGCTAAAGATAAAAACTATTGGTACATTGTTTTAAATCAGGGCGTATTTAAAGCGGATGGTTCTCTGGTAAGCATCGTAACTTTTGCTAAAAAGGTTGGTGCAACAGGTACTATTCAAGCTACCGGTGAAAATTTGCTTAATGCCAAGGCGGAGCTGGAAAATCATTTGCCGTTCATAACTACCCAGCAACAAAAGATGTTATGTCATTACTAATATTACAGGAGGGTGCGCTGTGGATTTGAAGCATTTAGGGGAAGAGTTAAATAATTGTGCTCAATGTCAGTTCCGTCAAACTTGCATTAGTCCTGTGGGATGGTTTGGCAATCCTGAAAGCCCCATTGTTTTTGTTGGGGAGGGACCTGGCGGTGTGGAAGATGATTACGGTTGTCCGTTGATTGGTCCTTCCGGACAACTGCTTGATAAGGCTTTGTGGGCGGCGAAGATGACTCGCGATAGAGTGCTTACTACTAATGTAATAAAATGTCGTCCTAAAAATAATCGTACTCCCGATATTGCAGAAGCAGAGTTCTGCGGCAAGCTTTGGCTTGATAGGGAATTAGAGATTATCCAGCCTAAAGTTGTTGTGGCATTAGGTGGTGTTGCCATGCATTATCTTGGTAATCCTGATATGCGTATCACTCGTGACCGTGGACAATGGTTCAAGACTCGTCAAGGTTTTGATTGCATTGCCACTTATCATCCTGCATTTTTGTTGCGTTTGTACGGAAAGCAACTTGTTTCTGCAAAATGGGATGTGTTCCACGATTTAGAAGCAGCTCGAGATCGTGCAGCGGAGCTTGCTCCTGGATATAATTTTATGTCGGAAGAAAAAGTAGATTTATTTAAGCTCTTCAACAAACGCAAATGAAAATAATTTTCTGTGGAAGTATTCTCGTAAAATATTTGTGAAGTCATTGAATTGCTTTCTGTTGGAAGCTATAATGATTACAACAAAGGAAAGTAATTGACTATGAAGTTCAAATAATTTTTATAAAGTTAAGGAGTGAAAAATCATGAAAAAATTTTTTGTATGTAAACATTGTGGCAATATGATTGGCTTGCTTCACGATGGTGGCGTTCCGATGATGTGCTGCGGTGAAAAAATGGTAGAGCTGGTTCCCAACACTACTGATGCTGCACAAGAAAAGCACGTTCCTGTTGCTACTGTTGAAGGCAACAAAGTTGTGGTAAATGTTGGTAGCGTAGATCATCCCATGGTTGCAGAACACTGGATTCAATGGGTATATCTTGAAACTGACAAAGGCGGTCATCGTAAAGTACTGAACCTCGGTGAAAAACCTAACGTAGTTTTCGCACTGACTGAAGATGAAAAACCGTTGGCGGTTTATGAATATTGCAATCTTCACGGCTTGTGGGTAGCAAAACTCTAATAAAACATAAAAAATAAGGCATCACCGAAAGGTGATGCCTTTGTTGTTTATTAGATGATTTTAGTGGTCCAGTCTTCGATGTTCCAAACTTTGTCAATCCAACCTTCGTAGAATTCAGGCTCGTGGGAAACGAGAAGTACACTGCCTTTGAAAGCTTTGATTGCGCGTTGCAATTCTTCTTTAGCGTCAACGTCCAAGTGGTTGGTAGGTTCGTCCAGTACCAGCCAGTTGATGTCTTTAAGCATCAGCTTGCAAAGACGTACTTTCGCAGCTTCGCCACCACTGAGAACGAAAACTTTACTAGTGATGTGTTCGTTAGTCAAGCCGCAACCTGCGAGAGCAGCACGAACTTCATAGTTAGTGAGGCCGGGGTATTCGTCCCAAACATCTTCCAACGCAGTTTTTTCGTTCTTTTCACGTTCTTCTTGTTCAAAGTAACCCGGTTGTAAGAATTCACCCAGTTCAACTTTACCGCTAACGGGAGGAATAAGACCGAGGATGGTTTTGAGGAGAGTGGTTTTACCCAAACCGTTTACACCACGGATTGCGATTTTTTGACCGCGTTCCAAATTGAAGGTAACGGGACGGGTAAGCGGAGTATCGTAACCCAAAACCAAGTCTTTAGCTTCAACGATGAAGCGGCTCGGAGTACGAGCTTCATTAAATCTAAAGGTCGGTTTAATTTTTTCACGGGGTTTTTCAATCATTTCCATTTTGTCCAGCTTACGTTGACGGCTCTTCGCCATGTTGGTAGTTGCAACGCGAGCTTTATTGCGAGCAATGAAGTCTTCCAATTTAGCAACTTCTTGTTGTTGGCGTTCATAAGCAGCTTCTTGTTGAGATTTGTAGATTGCATACATTTCTTGGAAGCGGTTGTAGTCGCCAGTGTAACGAGTAAGGTTGCTGTTTTCCAAATGGTAGATTACGTTTACTACGCTATTAAGGAAGCTAATATCATGGGAGATGAGGATGAATGCATGCTCATAGTTTTGCAAGAATTTAGTGAGCCATTCAATGTGTTCAACGTCCAGATAGTTGGTAGGTTCGTCCAAGAGCAGGATGTTGGAGTTTTGGAGAAGCAGTTTAGTTAAGAGAACTTTACTGCGTTGACCACCGGAAAGGTCTGCAACGTCACGGTCAAGACCAACGCTGCCCAAGCCCAAACCGTTAGCAACTTCTTCGATTTTAGCGTCAAGAGAGTAGAAGCCGCTATGTTCCAATTCAGATTGGATTTCACCAACGGTGTTCATCATTTTATCAAGTTCTTCCGGAGTTGCGTCGCCCATTTTATCGTACAGATCGAGCATTTGTTGTTCCATTTCGTACATGCCTTGGAAAGCGGTACGCAATACTTCGCGGATGGTCATACCTTTTTCCAAAGTGCTTTGTTGGTCAAGGTAACCAACGCTTACTTTGCCAGGCCATTCAACTTTACCTTCGTCCGGTTGCAAGTGACCGGTAACGATGTTCAAGAAGGTAGATTTACCTTCACCGTTAGCACCTACGAGGCCAACGTGTTCACCGCGCAACAATTTAAAAGAAACATCTTCCAGAATTTGGCGACCGCCAAAAGAGTGGGAAACATTAGTAACGTTTAAGTAGCTCATTTTATACCTCTTAAAAATTTAATTCATTTGGATTTCAAAACATACATAAGCATTTTATTATGCCCTGCCTCGTTTGTAAAGGGTTAAGCCTGTTGTGAAGCAAATAAATTTGTTATTATGAGTTACGTTGTGATAAAATAAAATTACCGAAATTTGAAGTAGAAGGTGACTTATATGATTACTGGTAATAAAAGTGACATCGCAAAAGTGCTGCCCTATGTTGGCGAAGGTTTGCAAAAAGCTTTAGCTTATATCGCAGCAACTGATTTTGCGCATATTGAAAATGGCGAATACGAAATTGACGGTCGCAATGTTTTTGCGCGCGTAAACACTTACGAAACTGAACCGAAAGCTGAACGTCGTAGTGAAAAACATAACGATTATATCGACGTGCAATTCGTTGCTCGTGGCGAGGAAGGAATTTGGTTTGCTCCCTTGGAAGAAAAATATGTTGTGACAGAAGATTTGAGCGAAGAAAACGACGTGCTTTTCTACGCTGATCCTCAAGAAGCAAACTGTGTAAAACTTAGCGCAGGTGACTTCGCAGTGTTCTTCCCGTGGGAGTTGCATCGCCCCAATTGCCAACGTGATGGCAAAGCTAGCGATGTGCAAAAAATCGTAGTAAAAGTTAAGGCTTTATAAGCCAAAAACTTTCTCAAAAAAATTTTAAAAAAGTTTTAGAAAAAGTGTTGACAAAGTAACATCACATCTGTATAATAACGTTTGTGAGGTTGAGCGAACACAAAACTTCACGAAAGATTCCCCGATAGTTCAGTCGGTAGAACGGCGGACTGTTAATCCGTATGTCGTAGGTTCGAGTCCTACTCGGGGAGCCAAAAACTGGCCGGTTGGTCAAGCGGTTAAGACACCGCCCTTTCACGGCGGTATCAGGGGTTCGATTCCCCTACCGGTCACCAATGGTC
>JBGVIJ010000066.1:0-23172 GCA_045123075.1 Phascolarctobacterium sp.
AAGCATTACAGACATGACTTTTTTCAACTTCATAAATAAAACCCCTTTTCTTTTCTGCTGCTGCCAAAAGCGCAGCTAAATAATATATATGGTATTATAGCATTTCAAAAAATATTTGACAACTATATTTTTAGTGTAATATTTACAAAATCATAAGACTAAAAAGAATTAAAAACCTTTGAATGTAACAAGATAAGTCTACCAAATTAACCTTATCCATTTATTTTGTCCTTTTATGAAAAACAAACATCAAAAACACATTTGTTCATTGTCTTTTCCTGACGGACAGTACTATTAAAAATTTTTTAGTTTTTTAATTGTAGACTAAATTTTTTGTTTAAAGCTCTTACTCCAAAGAATAGAATGCTTATATTTCACAAATAACAATCTTGACAACTTCTTTCTTCAAGTATTACACTTGTATTACAAGAAAGGAGTTGTTTATCATGGTTGTATCCATCAGACTTTCTGAACAAGAAACTTCTTTAATCAAAGACTATGCCAAATTATATAACACTAGTGTTTCTGATATTATCCGTCGCTCCATTTTAGAACGCATTGAAGACGAATTGGATTTGCGCGCTTATGAAAAAGCAAAAGCTGAATACTTAGCTGACCCTGTAACCTATTCCCACGAAGAAGTCGTAAAAATGCTGGAGTTAGATGACTGATGAATTACAAAGTAGATTACACTAATTCAGCAATCAAAAAGTTAAAAGCTTTGGACAAACCGGTGCGTAGTATGGTGTTGAATTGGATTGAAAAAAATCTAATCGGTTGTTCAAATCCCCGTCAACATGGTAAAGCACTAGTAGGTAATCACTCTGGTAAATGGCGTTATCGAGTTGGTGATTACAGAATCATCGCTGATATCTTAGATGATAAGATTGTTCTTCTTGTTCTTAATGTAGGTCATCGCAAAGAAATTTATTAATCTTATAGAACATTTAAAGCGTTGTGCTTCTGCACAACGCTTTTTATTTTGCACACATACCCATAAAACAAAAAGAGCTGCTTCCCAAAGGAAGCAGCTCTTAAATTTTTAAACTGTATAAACTTCGCTAATTTTAGAATTAGAAGAAGAAGTACAATTCGCTGTACCAAACTTGGTCATCCAAGTTGTTGAGTTTGGAATCAGTGTCGTAGTAGTTTACGCACAATTGGATATTTTTAGCCACGGTGTAATCTACGCCAAAGCTCCAACCTTCATAGCCACCTTCAGTAGCAAAGTTGCTCAAGTCATAAGTAGGAGCCAAGAAAGCATTAACCGGTTGGTCATAGTAAGCAGCATGCACGCCATAGGTGCCAGGTACGGAAGCATCAGCACCCTTATAGTTCAAACCTACAACAAAACCGTCTTTGGAAACTTCTTTGTTGTATTTTTTGTCGCCCCACATATATTCATAGGACAAATTCAAGTCTTTAGCAATATCCATATTTGCTGCTACATTGTAGATTTCTTTTTCACCTTTGGTGATTTCATCTTCACTAGCTTTATACCAGTTAGCATAAACATTAACTACACCAACTTTAGTTTCAACACCAGCTGCATATACACGGTCACTGGATTCTAAAGTAACAGATTTACCAGTGTTGGTATAATCACCATGAGCACCTTTCGCTGCCAAGCCCCAAACTTTAACATCATTGCCATAAGTAACTTTTACACCGTCAAGATATGCATCGAGAACTGCGCCAGAACCAGGGATTTCGTCCCAACGACCAACACGAACATCCATACCGCCAACTTTACCGTCCAAATATGCACGGCTCAAGTCAACAGTATCTTCGCCTACTTTACCATATTTAACGCCTTCAGAAGAAGTACCAGATACTTTTTGTACGTTTTCAAACATACCAGTGTAGGTCCAGTCTTCATTGATTTGACCACTCAACCACAAACGAGTACGAACGTCGGTTTTGTCACCTTTGCCACTGTCGTGAGAGATGTTGCGGATACGGAATTGACCAGCGATTTTAACTGCGTCAGCACCTTTTTCCAATTTAGCTACGCGAACACCGAGGGTGTCGAGTTCATCAGCAAATTCAGCAGCCAATTTGTCGCAGTCAGCACCTTTAGCCATAGCTTTTGCTACGATTTGAGCCATTTCATAACGGGTGATGAGTTTGTCGCCAGCGAACGCGCCGTCAGCATAACCATCAACTACGCCAGCAGCAGCCAATTTAGCTACGGAGTCATATGCCCAGTGACCAGCGGGAACGTCGGAGAACGGATTTGCAGCATAAGCAGAAGCGGTTACGCCAAGTGCCATTGCCATTGCAAGAACTAAAGATTTTTTCATTAGAGTTTCCTCCCTTATAAAAAAGTGTTTTATTTTTATAAAACGCCTTCAAGAAAAGAGAATTTACTTTGAGTTTCAATCAAGAGTGTCCATGTTTCCTCAAAATATTCGCTCATCATAAAACAACTTTTCCACATAGCGTGTTATAACAAAAAAAACAAACTAAGGTAATACATATACTCAAGGCGACTGACGAAAGCCAGCCGCCTTAATATACATACTAACTTTTACAAAAATTGTTTAAGCTAATATTAGAAAGTGAATACTACTTCAGTCCAAAGAGTTTCTTCGTTGTTTGCAGAATCGTTACGAGCTTCGAAATCATAGTATTTAATACCTGCTACGATGTTTTTAGCCAAGGTATAGTTAGCACCAACTTCAAAACCTTCGAAACCATCAACAGTAGTAGTAGTGGTAGATTTTTGAGGAACAGTTGCATAAGCTTCGAAAGAAGGTTCTAAGTAAACAGATTCCGGCATATCGTAGTAGTTAGCATATACGCCCCAGCTACCGGGTTTGGAAGCTTTTGCACCACCAAATGCCAAACCAACTACATAACCATTTTCATCGCAACCAGCTAACTCTTTACCTTTGAAGTAATCAGCATTCAATTTCAAGCCTTTAGCTACAGGAACAGTAACACCAACATTGAGAATTTCTTTTTCGTCAGTTGCTTGAACATCATAGTAACCAACATGAGCATCAACTACGCCAACTTTAGTAGCTACATCATAAATATAGAGACGGTCATCAGAATCTTTAATTCTTACGCCATCATCGCCTTTAGCTGCAACATAGGTCAATTTAATGTCTTTGCCATATTGGAGTTTTACTGCATCCATATCTTCATCGATGATGAGACCAGAGTACATTTTAATGTTTTGACGACCAATATCAGCTTTCAAACCGCCGATTTTACCAGATACATAAGCCCAGTTCAATTCAACAGTATCTTCACCATTTTTACCAGTATCAGTATTTTTTACACCGTTAACAGTTACATGTTTACCGCTTGCATATTGGTTATTTTCAAAACGACCAGTGTAGGACCAATCATCATTGATTTGACCTTTTACGAACAAACGGGTACGGAAACGAGTGTAGTCACCATTGCCGCTGGAAACGTCACGATAGTTAGCACGGATTTGACCGGTGATTTTAACAGCGTCAGCGCCTTTTTCCAATTTAGCTACGCGAACACCGAGGGTGTCGAGTTCGTCAGCAAATTCAGCAGCCAATTTGTCGCAGTCAGCGCCTTTAGCCATAGCTTTTGCTACGATTTGAGCCATTTCATAACGGGTGATGAGTTTGTCGCCAGCGAAAGCGCCGTCGGTGTAGCCATCAACTACGCCTGCAGCAGCCAATTTAGCTACGGAGTCATATGCCCAGTGGCCAGCGGGAACGTCGGAGAACGGGTTAGCAGCATAAGCGGAAGCGGTTACGCCCAATGCCATTGCCATTGCGAGAACTAAAGATTTTTTCATAATAGTTTCCTCCTTCGGAAATGTTTTATTTTTATAAAACACCTTCTGGAAAAACCAAGCTCTGAAAGTTCCTTCTAAGAGTGTCCTTGTTTCCTCTAAAATTTCCTATCGTTGCTAAGCATTCCTTTAGATGTGTTATAACCCAAGGAGCCTCAAACGGTTCAAGGCACTCCGTTTAAGGCTATGTCTAAATTTTGTTTCATAACCACCCCTGCTTCTAAGAGGAAAACATGATTGCCAAATCCTTAGTAAAAAAGACAACCAAATTTTTTAGAAGCTAATTGTTATAGCCACTAATCTTTAGACATTTAAAGTATAACACAGATGTCCCCCCCCGTAAAGACTTTTCGCCATAAAATAGTAAAAAAGATTACATCTTTTTGCCTATTTTATGTACTCAAAGGGTGCTTCCGCTCCGCGCGCCCCCTAAAGTTTACATAATTTACAAGTAACTGCTCTTACATTTACAAAACTGTCGCCTATCCCCCAACTCTTCTCAAAATACAAAGCTCCAATATTATAGAAGTGTTTACCCAATAAAAAAGAACACCACTCTCTTTCGAAAGTGATGTTCATGATTTTATAATTTTTAGATTTTCAAACCCAAAAACTTTTCAGAAGTACTGGAAGGCGAGGAACAGTAAAACTTGTGAAGCGATGTCGTACTTGAAGTACGTCGAGCAAACAAGTGAGCTGTGACAAAGCATAACAGTGCTTATGGAAAGTTTTTAATACATGCCGCGAATCTTCATCGCTTCGTCAAGACTACTCAACGCAACGATATAAGCAGCTACACGCATATTCACGCCATATTTTTCAGATGCAGCGTACACGTTTTTAAACGCATTACGCATCATAACAACTTGTTTTTCGATAACTTCTTCTTCACTCCAGAAGTAACGGTACAAGTTTTGTACCCATTCGAAGTAACTTACGGTTACACCGCCACCGTTTGCCAAGATGTCCGGTACAACGAAAATACCTTTTTCAGAAAAAATTGCGTCAGCGTCAGGAGTGGTAGGTCCATTAGCACCTTCAGCAATAATTTGTGCTTTAACGTCAGCAGCATTTTCTTTAGTCAGTTGCAATTCCATTGCACACGGAGAAAGAATGGTTACATCCATTGCCAAAAGTTCCGCATTGGTAATTTCTTGAGCACCGGGATAACCTACTACGCTACCAGTTGCTTGTACATGTTTTTCAACGTCATAGCAATCAAAGCCTTCCGGATTGTAGATCGCACCACGTACGTCACTAAGAGCAACTACTTTTACGCCTTCGTCACAGAAAAGTTTAGCAGTCCAGCTACCTACGTTACCAAAGCCTTGTACGGCAACAGTAGCATCTTGAGGAGAAATGCCTTTAATTTTGAGTGCTTCGAGTGCAGCAGTAACTACACCGCGACCAGTTGCGGCAGTACGACCAAGGGAACCACCTACGCAAATAGCTTTGCCGGTAATAAAACCAGGTTCATATTGACCGGTAATTTTGCTATATTCATCCATCATCCAGCCCATAATTTGAGCATTAGTGTTCATATCAGGTGCGGGGATATCTTTCTTTTCGCCAATAAGCATAGCGATTCTATCAATGTAAGCTCTAGTCAAAGCTTCCAGTTCGCGTTTAGAAAGAGTTGCAGGATCTACGATAATGCCACCTTTGCCACCACCATAGGGCAAACCTGCTACTGCACATTTACAAGTCATCCAAAAAGCGAGAGTTTTAACTTCGTCCATAGATACGTTTTGATGATAGCGTACGCCACCTTTGGCAGGACCAAGTACAGTGCTATGTTGACTACGATAACCGGTAAAAACTTTAGTAGTGCCATCATCCATTTTCAAAGGGATGGAAACTTCAAGAGTGCGTTCAGGCACTGCGATGATTGCTGCAGCGCCAGGATTTAATTGCATAGCTTCGATTGCTTGATTAAGAGGGATTTTTGCCATTTCAAAGATGTTCATAATGTTACCTCCTTTAGATAACTTCCATCAAAATAAAAATTTCTTGACTTATTATAAACAAACTCTCCTACCATGTCTATATGTTTCCTCTATGTATACAGTATTTTACTACTTGTCATATCTTATTTGTTTTCAGGAAATGCTGCGTAAATTGTACCAAAATCTATGCCACCAACAATCCTATCCTTGTATTGCTCACGAAGTCCTTGCTCCGCATCTTCCAAGTGTTTGGAAGTAATGCCGTAACGACGAGAAAGCCATGCTTCCACAAATGCTGCCAGATTATCGCAACCTTTGAGCATTTTGCCATCCACCGCTTTAAAACCGTTACAATTATATTTACCGTTGAGGTCTTCAAAAGTACATTCAACTTCTTTCCCATCAACAATAACCTTATCAGCAAATTCATTTTGAGTAAAGTACAAGATATCTTGATGCCAACCGTAGGGAAGCAACGGTAAAATCTTTTCTGCAACTTGGCGTTCTTCAATATGCTTGATAAGCAAATCTAACCCTTCAACGCTACGTTTTACGGGAGAAATAATATCGCGGGTAAGAACTTCCGGTAAATCGTGGAACAAACCACACAAGAATGCGTTAATTACCCTTTCATCACAAGCGTTAATCTTAACTGCGCAGAAGTAACCCATAATCGCTACGAGAAGCACGTGCCCCATAACAGAAGTTTCCGGTACACGAGGGGATTGCGCCCAACGTTTTTGAAAACGCAGTTGTCCGACAAGGTCAATGAACTTACTACTCTTGCCTTTCAATGCCAATTTTTGCACACCAGCCAAATCGTAGTGGTCTTCAATCTCACTTTCGATAGCTTGACGAGTTTCTTCAATTCCAAAGATGCCTTGATTGAAATGGTAGATGATATTGAATTCCCATTGAGTTGCCAAATAGTGAGCAGCTCTGAGAAGTTTCTTTTCTTTGGGATAAAAGGCAGGATTATCGAAGAATTCTTCCATACGCGCCATGAAATCTTCATCAATTTCTGGAATGCGACGCTTTAATTCCTCATACACCCAGCTGTTAAGTTGTTTACCATGTACACGCACAAGCTCGTGAAAAACAGGCGGTTTAATATCGGTAAGAACATTGCGGTGTAAAAATTCAAAGATACCACCTTCAATCAAGATACGCCAGTTCAGTTTAGCACCGTGGTCATCTTCTTCATGACGAGCCAGAACATATAAAATCATCATTTTATGAGCTTGCTTGTCCAGCTCTGTAAAACCTCCGGGGCGAATATGGTCGTTCCAACGTTGAATGTGAGCAGCTTCATATAAAAACTCGATAAAATTTTTAGTCAACATATTATTATCCCCTTTTATTTATCTTCATCATAAAATGAGAACCTACTACATAAAAATAAAAAGTTAGAAAAAAGCTTACAGTAATTTCTCTATAAAAAAATTATACCATAATCTTATTTCTAACTTCGTCACATTTATGTGTCTTTTTAAAATTTATGCATAAAAAAAGCAGGAACATAAGTTCCTGCTTTGAACGCTCTGATTAGATGAGCTCAATGATTGCCATTTCAGCAGCATCACCGCGACGAGGACCAACTCTGTAAATACGAGTAAAGCCGCCTTGTCTGCCTTCATATTTCGGAGCAATTTCTTCAAACAATTTTTTGGTAACAGCTTCGTCAACCAAAACAGCCAATACTTGACGACGAGCGTGCAAGTCGCCGCGTTTTGCCAAAGTGATAAGTTCAGCAGATTTGCTAGCTACTTCTTTAGCTTTGGTAATGGTGGTTTCGATGCGACCATGTTTGAAGAAAGAAGTCAAAATGCTACGAAACAAAGCTTTACGGTTGCTGGAATTACGGCCTAATTTTCTGTATGCCATTGTTTCCGACCCCCTAATTATTCTTCGTCACTTTTGCGTAAAGACAAACCTAAATCAGCTAATTTTTTCTTAACTTCATCAAGGGACTTACGGCCTAAGTTACGTACTTTCATCATATCTTCTTCAGACTTCTGGGTTAATTCTTCAACGGTGTTGATACCAGCACGGCGCAAGCAGTTATTGCTGCGAACGGACAGGTCAAGATCGTCGATAGACATTGCACCAGGGCCTTCTTTCTTGGGTTCTTCACCTTCCGGTTCAGAACCACCGACAACTTTAATACCAGATTGGCTATAGTCGCCGGTTTGGAACAACTTGAGATAATCAATCATAATGCTGGAAGCCATGTTAACAGCTTCATCCGGCATTACGCTACCATCGGTCCAAACTTCCAGAGTCAGTTTGTCGTAGTTGGTTACGTTACCAACGCGGGTATCAGTTACACCAAATTTTACTCTGGTAATAGGAGAGTAAATGGAATCAACAGGGATTACTCCAATAGGTTGATCTTGGCGTTTGTTTTTATCCGCCGGAACGTAGCCGAGGCCTTTATCAACATAGATTTCCATATTGAAAACGGCATCTTTATCTAAAGTCGCAATGTGCAGCTCAGGATTCAAAATCTCTACATCGCTGTCAGCAATGATGCTTGCAGCGGTAACTTCTTGCTCACCGGAGCATTCAATACGCAGGATTTTTCCTTCTTCGCCTTCCATTTTCAGGCACAGAGCCTTGATGTTAAGAATGATGTCTGCAACATCTTCTCTAACACCGGGGATAGTAGTAAATTCATGCAGCACTCCGTCAATTTTAACGTGAGTTACTGCGGCACCCGGAAGGGAGGAGAGCAATACACGACGCAAGCTGTTGCCCAGTGTAATGCCGTAGCCTCTTTCCAACGGTTCCCATACAAATTTACCGTAGCGTCCATCATCGCTGATCTCAGCTGTAACCATCTTGGGTTTCTCAATTTCAATCATGCGGCAAGCCTCCTTCTTTCACGTATTACCACAATACGCCTCATAGTTGGGTGGCATAAGATGCACACTAATTATTTGGAGTACAATTCTACGATGAGATGTTCTTCGATGGGAACATCGATTTCTTCACGAGTCGGGAAACGGTCAATTTTACCGCCCAAGTTTTGAGCGTCTTGAATCAACCAAGCCGGAACTGCTTTAGTAGCCAAAGTTTCTTCCATACCTTTGAAGTATTCTTTGCCACGGCTGTTTTCCATAACGGTGATTACGTCGCCAACATAGGTCATAGCGGAAGGAATGTCCAAACGTTTGCCGTTAACAGCAATGTGGCCATGTCTTACGATTTGACGAGCTTGACGGCGGGTGTTAGCCAAGCCAAGACGATATACTACGTTGTCGATTCTTCTTTCCAGGAGGATCAACAGGTTTTCACCAGCGATACCTTCCATTTTTTTAGCTTTATCATAGTAGCCACGGAATTGTTTTTCCAGAACACCATAGATAAATTTAGCTTTTTGTTTTTCAGTTAATTGAATGCCATACTCACTTTTTTTTCTGTTTTGGCGTCTAACTTGACGGTTAGATTCTTTGCTAATACCCAGAAAAGCGGGAGACAGGCCCAAGGATCTGCATCTTTTCAATACAGGAGTTCTATCGATAGCCATTTATATTATACCTCCAATTATACTCTTCTGCGTTTCGGCGGACGGCAGCCATTGTGCGGAATCGGAGTTACGTCTTTAATGGAGTTAACTTCGAGACCTGCAGCTTGAAGCGCACGGATAGCAGCTTCACGGCCAGCGCCAGGGCCTTTAACGAAAACTTCTACATTTTTCAAGCCATGTTCCATTGCAGCTTTGGTTGCAGTTTCTGCAGCCATTTGAGCAGCAAACGGAGTGCTTTTACGGGAACCACGGAAACCGAGTTCGCCTGCGGAAGCCCAGCTCAAAACGTTACCTTCGGTATCAGAAATGGTAACAATAGTGTTATTGAAAGTGGAGCGGATATGCGCTACACCATTAATGATATTTTTGCTAACTTTTTTCTTGTTGCGAACAACTTTCTTGCCAGCCACTGGTTTATCCCTCCCTCGCTAATTATTTCTTTTTGCCTGCAATAGTACGTTTCGGACCTTTACGGGTACGAGCGTTGTTTTTAGTGTTTTGACCACGAACGGGCAGACCCATACGATGTCTTTTGCCACGATAGGAGCCAATTTCGATTAAGCGTTTGATGTTGAGGGATTCCTCACGACGGAGGTCACCTTCTACTTTATAATCGTTATCTAAAGTTTCACGGATTTTGGAAACTTCTTCTTCAGTCAGGTCGCGAACGCGAGTGTCCGGATTGATACCAGTTTTAGCTAAGATTTCGCGGGACAGAGTCAAGCCGATACCATAGATGTACGGCAGAGCGTATTCAATACGTTTGTCTCTCGGTAAATCGACACCAGAAATACGTGCCATTAATGTGCACCTCCTTCTTAACCTTGTTTTTGTTTATGTTTCGGATTTTCGCAGATTACCATAACATGGCCTTTACGTTTGATGACTTTGCATTTTTCACATATCGGCTTAACAGACGGTCTTACTTTCATAATTTAAACCTCCTCTTGCCTGTCTTGGTTATTTGAAACGATAAGTAATTCTTCCACGATTGAGATCGTACGGAGTGAGTTCCACGGTAACCCTGTCGCCAGGCAAAATTTTGATGAAGTTCATACGTATTTTACCGGATATGTGCGCCAGAATAACGTGACCGTTTTCCAATTGTACTTGGAACATAGCGTTGGGAAGTGCTTCAAGAATTGTGCCTTCAACTTCAATTACGTCTTGTTTGGACACAGTGTACCTCCTTATTTGCCACAGAGACTAGCTACAACGTCAGCATATACTTTATCAATGTCTTGCAAGCCATTAATTTCTTTGTATACGCCTTGTTTTTGATAGTACTCAATTAACGGTTCAGTCTGATCATGATATGCATGCAGACGATTCTTTACGGTTTCTTCTTTATCGTCATCGCGTTGATAAAGGTTGCCACCGCATTTATCGCACACATCTTCCACTTTGCTGGGGTTGAAGCTTACATGATAGGTAGCACCGCAAGCTTTGCAAATGCGTCTACCAGTAACTCTGCCAACCAGTTCAGCGTCGGGAACAACGATATTTACAACACCGGTCAATTCAATGCCCAGGTCTTTCAGAATTCCGTCAAGAGCAACTGCTTGCTCTTCAGTTCTCGGAAAACCATCTAAAATGAATCCATTTGCACATTCGGGATTTGCTAAACCTTCACGAACGATGCCGATGGTTACGACGTCAGGTACTAAACCACCTGCGTCCATATATCTTTTTGCCTCTTTACCAAGTTCGGTGCCTTGCTTTACAGCTGCACGGAACATGTCTCCAGTGGAGATATGAGGGATTTTAAATTCATCAATGAGTCTTTCTGCTTGAGTGCCTTTACCAGCACCCGGAGGTCCCATTAAAAGAATATGCATTCTGAATTCCTCCTATTTCATAAAGCCGTGGTAGTGACGTTGCAATACCAAGGACTCTATTTGCTTCATAGTATCCAAAGCTACGCCGACTACGATTAACAGAGCAGTGCCACCGAAGTAGATACCTTCGATATGAGTCATCCAGCCGATTACGTTAGGCATGAGAGCAATCAAAGAAAGGAAGATTGCACCAGCCAAAGTAATTCTGGACATTACACTGTCTAAATAATCAGTGGTAGGTTTGCCGGGACGCATACCGGGAATGAAGCCGCCATTCTTCTTGATGTTATCAGACATATCGTTAATATTCAGGCTTACTGCAGTATAGAAGTAAGTGAAGAACAAAATGAAGAGAACATAACAAGTAGTTTGAAGCGGAGTGCCCCATGCGAACCATTGACCTACAGTCTTAACCCAAGGTACATCAACAAACTGAGCAATTGTTGTCGGGAACATCAACACGGAAGACGCGAAGATAATCGGGATAACACCAGCTTGGTTAACTTTCAAGGGAATGTAGCTGCTATGACCACCATACAATCTTTTGCCAACAACACGTTTAGCATATTGAATGGGAATTTTGCGAACACCTTGAGAGATGAGAATTACAAAAACAATCATCGCCAAGGCAATCACCGCGAACAAAATTACATTCAACAGATTAACAGTGCCTGCTTGTAAATATTGGAAAATTATTTGTAACCCTTCAGGTAATCTGGATACGATACCAGCAAAGATTATCAAAGAGATACCATTGCCGACACCTTTTGCGGTGATTTGCTCACCAATCCACATCAGGAATACAGTACCAGCGGTAAGAGTAGTAGCAATCAACAGAATAGAGAAAATTCCGGGGTTATTGATTGCCATCTTCAGGCCCCAGGCCATACCGCAAGCTTGGAAGAATCCTAAAGCGACCGTCAGCACACGAGTCAGCTTATTCATCTTCTTGTAACCTTCTTCGCCTTCCTTGGACCATTGTTCCAAGGTGGGTACTACAACCTTCAAAAGCTGCAAAATAATTGAAGCATTAATATATGGGGTAATACTCATAGCAAAAATTGAGAATTTGCTCAAGGCGCCACCGCTGAACATATCGAGCAATCCAAACAGGTTACCAGTTTGGAAGAGCTGTTCGATAACTGCGGCATTTACGCCAGGAACAGGTATATGTGTTCCAGCCCGGAATACGATAAACATGGCGAGAGTAAAAACTACTTTTTGCCTGAGTTCCGTAATTCTAAATATGTTCGCAAGGGCTGCTAACACTTTAGATCACCTCAACTTTACCGCCAGCTGCAATGATTTTTTCTTCAGCGGTTTTGCTGAAGCCCATAGCTTGTACAGTAAGTTTTTTGGTCAATTCGCCACCACCGAGGATGCGGATGCCATCGCGGATGTTTTTAACAATGCCTTCTTCGATGAGCATAACCGGTTCAACAACGGTGCCGTCTTCAAAGCGGTTCAATACGCTAACATTGATTTCAACGTATTCTTTAGCGAATTTGTTATAGAAGCCACGTTTCGGCAAACGCAGGTACAAAGGTCTTTGACCACCTTCGAAACCAGGACGTTTTACACCGCCGGAACGGGATTTTTGACCTTTTTGGCCTTTACCAGAAGTTTTGCCCAAGCCGGAACCCAAGCCACGACCAACGCGGAAGGATTCACGTTTGGAACCAGGAGCGGGAGACAATTCATGTAATTTCATCTTCAATATACCTCCTTGTCTTACGCTTCTTCGACTTTCACGAGATGTCTCACTTTGTGAACCATGCCGCGAACAGACGGAGTATCTTCTTTGATAACATAAGTATTAATTTTGCCTAAGCCCAAAGCTTTTACGGTCATGCGTTGGTCTTGCGGATAACCGATCAAGCTGCGGGTTAAAGTGATTTTAATTTGTGCCATTACAAATTTCCTCCTAGATTAGCCCAACAATTCTTCTACGGTTTTACCACGCAGAGCAGCAACTGCTTCAGCAGATTTCAAGGATTTCAAACCTTCGATAGTTGCGCGAACAACGTTGTTCGGGTTATTAGAACCTTGACATTTAGTAAGAATATCATGAACGCCTGCAAGTTCGAGTACCGCACGAACAGGGCCACCAGCGATTACGCCAGTACCTTTGGAAGCCGGTTTCAAGAACACGCGACCTGCGCCAAATACACCAATGATTTCATGAGGAATGGTGGTACCAACCAAAGGAACGGATACCATATTTTTCTTAGCGTCTTCTACGCCTTTGCGGATTGCTTCAGGAACTTCTGCAGCTTTACCGAGGCCCATACCTACATGACCATTTTCGTCACCAACAACAACCAATGCAGCGAAGGAGAAACGGCGACCGCCTTTTACAACCTTAGCAACGCGGTTGATGAAAACGACTTTCTCTTTTAATTCGTTTTCTTTATTTTCGAAATTAGCCACTTTATTTCCTCCTTCTCTTAGAATTCAAGACCAGCTTCGCGAGCAGCTTCAGCCAAAGCAGCTACACGACCATGATAGAGGTAACCGCCACGATCGAATACTACTTCTTTAACGCCTTTAGCCAATGCTTTTTCAGCGATTGCTTTACCTACAGCTTTAGCAGCTTCAATGTTGCCACCATAGATAGCTTTGAGATCTTTTTCAACGGTGCTTGCAGCACAGATGGTTTCACCGGTTGCATCGTTAATTACTTGTGCATAAATGTTAGCCAAGGAACGATATACGTTGAGACGCGGTCTTTCTGCAGTACCGATAATATATCTACGAGAACGGAGATGACGTTTTTGACGTTTCTCGTTTTTATCAACTCTGTTAAACAAGAGTTTCACTCCCTTCTTTTAGAAATTATTTCTTGCCTTTACCGCCAGCTTTACCCATTTTGCGACGAACGAATTCACCAGCATAACGGATACCTTTACCTTTGTAAGGTTCAGGCGGACGCAAGGTACGAATTTCAGCAGCAACTGCGCCTACAACTTCTTTGTTAGCGCCGCTTACGATAATTTTATTCGGAGCAGGTACTTCGAAGGTAATACCAGCAGGCGGCTCTTTAACTACAGGATGAGAGAAACCGAGGGTGAAGTTAATTGCTTTGCCTTGAAGCGCGCAACGATAACCAACACCGTTGATTTCCAGAGTTTTGCTGAAACCGGTATGTACGCCAACAACCATGTTGTTGATCAAAGTACGGGACAAACCGTGCATAGCGCGGTTTTCTTTTTCATCATTCGGACGTTCAACGGTGAGAACACCATTGTCCAAAGTCAGTTTCATATTTTTATTGATTTGGCGAGAAAGTTCGCCTTTAGGACCTTTAACGGTCACGAAATTGTCTTCAATAGTAACTGTTACACCAGCGGGAACAGTGATCGGCATTTTACCAATTCTAGACACGTACGAGCACCTCCTATCTTTTTAGTGTATTACCATACGTATGCGAGTACTTCGCCACCCAAACCTGCTTTACGAGCAGCTTTGTCGGTCATCAAACCTTGAGAGGTGGAGATTACTGCAATGCCGAGGCCTCCGAGGACTCTGGGCAGTTGGTCTTTTTGAGAGTAAACTCTCAGACCGGGTTTAGAAATACGTTTAATACCGGAAATAACTTTTTCTTTATTAGCACCGTATTTCAGGCTAACTTTGATAACGTTTTGTTTGTTATCAGCGATTACTTCGAAATCTTTAATGAAACCTTCAGCTTTCAAAATTTCAGCAATAGCTACTTTAATTTTGGAGCCGGGGATTTCAACTTTATCGTGATGAACTGAATTTGCGTTACGGATACGGGTAAGCATATCAGCGATCGGGTCAGTCATTACCATACTTAGTATACCCTCCTTCCTTAGTAGTCGTTCTTACCAGCTTGCTTTGGTTACGCCCGGAATAGCACCTTCATATGCATATTCACGGAAGCAGATACGGCAGAGGCCAAATTTACGCATATAGCCGTGAGGTCTGCCACATACTTTGCAGCGGTTATAACGGCGAACTTCAAATTTCGGTTCGCTTTTCCATTTTTCAATCAGGGCTTTCTTAGCCAAAATTATTCCCTCCTCACTCAATTATGCGCTGAACGGCATTCCGAGAAGTTTGAGCAATTCTCTAGCTTCTTCGTCAGTCTTAGCGGTAGTAACAACAATGATATCCATGCCACGAACTTTATCTACTTTGTCGTATTCAATTTCCGGGAAAATCAATTGTTCTTTGAGACCGAGTGCATAGTTACCACGACCGTCGAAGGAAGTAGCACTTACACCACGGAAGTCGCGTACACGCGGAAGAGCGAGATTCATCAGTTTATCAAGGAAGTAGTACATACGGTCACCACGGAGAGTAACTTTTGCACCCAAAGGCATGCCTTGACGTACTTTGAAAGCTGCGATGGATTTTTTAGCTTTGGTGATGATGGGTTTTTGACCTGCAATGATGGTCATGTCTGCTACTGCAGTTTCCAATGCTTTGCTGTTAGCAACAGCTTCACCAACGCCCATGTTGATTACAACTTTCTCAACTTTAGGAATTTCCATAACGTTTTTATATTGGAATTTGTCCATCAAGCCTTTAACAACTTCGGACAAATATTTTTCTTGTAATCTGGTCTTTGCCATTAAGTATTTTCCTCCTTTCCCGGAATATTATTTATCGATTACTTCGCCGCATTTTTTGCAAACTCTTACGAATTCGCCACCTACAGCGGATTTTTTAATACGGGTTGCTTTGTTGCAAGCCGGGCATACCAACATTACTTTGGAAGAAGACATCGGAGCTTCTTTAGTAATGATACCACCTTGAGGATTTGCTTGAGACGGTTTGGTATGACGTTTAACTTTATTTACGCCTTCAACAACCACTTTGGCTTTCTTAGGCAGAGCTTCAACGATTTTACCTTGCTTGCCTTTGTCTTTACCAGACAAAACAAGAACGGTATCGCCTTTTTTAACATGCAGCTTTACAGCGTTTGCCATGTCAAGAACACCTCCTTATAGTGCGTTATCTGAATTTCTTACAGCACTTCCGGTGCCAGAGAAACAATTTTCATGAAATCTTTTTCACGAAGTTCACGAGCTACGGGGCCAAAAATACGGGTGCCACGCGGGCTCTTATCGTCTTTAATTACTACAGCAGCGTTTTCGTCGAAACGGATGTAGGAACCGTCAGCGCGACGAACACCTTTTACGGAACGAACAACAACTGCTTTAACTACGTCACCTTTTTTTACAACGCCACCGGGTGATGCATCTTTAACAGCACACACGATTACGTCACCAATGTTAGCATATTTACGGTAGGAACCGCCCAATACGCGGATGCACATAACTTTCTTAGCGCCGGTGTTGTCGCCAACGTTAAGGATAGTTTGTTGTTGGATCATGGATTTCCCTCCCTGCCAATCTATCTAATGGCAAAATTATTTTGCACGCTCTAAAATTTCAATAACGCGCCAGCATTTATCTTTGGAAAGCGGACGAGTTTGCATAATTTGAACTACGTCGCCAATATGTGCTTCGTTATTTTCGTCATGAGCTTTAAATTTAATAGTATGTTGTACGCCTTTTTTGTACAGCGGATGCGGAACGAAACGTTCAACTGCAACTACTACAGTTTTTTGCATTTTATCGCTGACAACTTTACCAATACGGGTAACACGTGCGTTTCTTTCTTCGGTCACGACTGTTTCCTCCTTGTATAAGTCAAAAACTATTAAGCTTGCAATTCGCGTTCGCGTTGAATAGTTTTGATACGGGCAATGGATTTTTTAACTTCACGAATTTTCATCGGGTTTTCACATTGACCGGTTGCCATTTGAAAACGCAGATTGAAAAGTTCTTCTTTCAAAACTGCCAATTTGTTGTCTAACTCAGCAGCAGACATTTCACGAATTTCGATAGTTTTCATTAAGCTTCACCACCCTTTTCTTGTGCGGCAGCTTCAGCTTCTTGCTGAGCACGGGTCACAAATTTGCATTTGATGGGCAATTTGTGGCTAGCGAGACGCATAGCTTCTCTTGCTACATCTTCAGCAACGCCGTTCATTTCAAACATTACACGACCCGGTTTAACTACTGCTACCCAGTATTCCGGAGAACCTTTACCGGAACCCATACGAGTTTCAGCAGGTTTTGCAGTGATCGGTTTGTCCGGGAAAATTTGAATCCAAACTTGGCCACCACGTTTGATGTAACGAGTCATTGCAATACGAGCAGCTTCGATTTGGCGGTTGGTTACCCAAGCGGGTTCCAATGCTACCAGACCATATTCACCATGAGCGATTTTATTACCGCGCATAGCACGACCGGTCATACGACCTCTATGTTGTTTACGATGTTTGACTCTTTTCGGTAATAACATATCTGATTATGCCTCCTTTGCCGGAGCAGCTTTAACTGCTTCTTTTTCAGGAAGGACTTCGCCTTTGTAAATCCATACTTTAATGCCGATGCGGCCATAGGTAGTATGAGCTTCTGCAGTGCCGTAGTCGATGTCAGCACGCAGAGTGTGCAGAGGAATGCTGCCTTCGCGATAGCTTTCGCTACGAGCGATTTCAGCGCCGCCCAAACGACCGCCACAGGTAATTTTGATACCTTTAGCGCCCATACGCATGGTGCGACCTACGCATTGTTTCATAGCACGACGGAAAGCGATGCGGCGTTCCAATTGTGCTGCAATGTTCTCTGCAACCAAAGTTGCGTCCATATCCGGGGTTTTAACTTCTACGATGTTGATGTCGATTGCGCTGTCAGTCATTTTTTTCAGGTCGGATTTGAGCAATTCGATGTTGCTGCCTTGACGACCGATTACCATACCAGGTTTCGCAGTATGGATGGAAATGCGGGCTTTATTGGATGCGCGTTCGATTTCTACTTTAGAAATACCGGACAAGAACAGTTTTTCTTTAATGAATTCACGGATTTTGATGTCTTCTAACAAGAATTTTTCATAATCTTTGCCAGCGTACCATTTGGAATCCCAACCTTTGATTACGCCAACACGGAGACCATGAGGATGTACTTTTTGACCCACTATCTTTTCCCTCCTTCTGACGGGATATTATTTTTCTTTAACTGCTACAGTTACGTGGCTGGAACGTTTCAAAATTTTGAAAGCTTGACCACGGGAACGCGGATGGATACGTTTAATGGTAGGACCTGCATCTACGAAGCAAGTGGATACTACCAAGTTATCCACGTTCATATCAAAGTTATGTTCAGCGTTAGCTACAGCGCTACGCAGTACTTTTTCGATTACCTCAGAACCAACCTTCGGGGTGAATTTGAGGATTGCGAATGCTTCACCTACGGATTTACCGCGGATCAGGTTGATTACAATGCGCAGTTTGCGCGGTGCAATACGGATATATCTTGCAATTGCTTTTGCTTCCATTCTATTTTCCTCCTTCCCCTTATCTCAATTTGGTGGTTTTGTCTGCGTGACCTTTGTAAGTACGAGTGGGAGCGAATTCGCCCAATTTGTGGCCTACCATATCCTCGGTGATGAACACGGGAACATGTTTGCGTCCGTCATGAACCGCAATGGTGTGACCAACGAAATCCGGGAGAATAGTAGAGCTGCGAGACCAAGTCTTTACAACTTTTTTATCATTAGCGGCATTGAGCGCGTCGATTTTTTTCAACAAGCTAGCATGGACGAAAGGTCCTTTTTTAACTGATCTGGACACTAGGTTAGCCTCCTTTCATTATCCTGTTATATTATTTAGTTCTACGTTTCAAGATGAGCTTAGTAGAAGCTTTTTTCTCTTTACGAGTACGGGTACCAAATGCGCATTTGCCCCAAGGAGTAACAGGACGTTTGCGACCAACGGGGGAGTGACCTTCACCACCACCGTGCGGATGGTCATTCGGGTTCATAACTACACCGCGGTTAGCAGGACGAACGCCCAACCAACGGGAGCGACCAGCTTTACCGATGCAGATGTTTTCAGCGTCGATGTTACCAACTTGACCGATGGTTGCACGGCAGTTGATATGTACTTTACGGATTTCACCGGAAGGGAGACGGAGAAGAGCGTAGTCGCCTTCTTTAGCCATCAATTGAGCAGACGCACCAGCGGAGCGTGCCATTTGGCCACCTTTACCGATTTTCATTTCTACGTTGTGTACGGTAGTACCCAGGGGGATGTTTTTCAGCGGCAAGCAGTTACCGATTTTGATATCAGCTTCCGGACCGCTTACTACTACGTCGCCTACTTGCAAACCAAGCGGAGCGATGATGTAACGTTTTTCACCGTCAACATAGTTGATCAAAGCGATGCGTGCGTTACGGTTAGGATCGTATTCAATGGTAGCAACTTTTGCCGGGATGTGGTCTTTGTTGCGTTTGAAGTCAATGATACGATATTGTCTTTTGTGGCCGCCGCCTTGGTGACGAACGGTCATTTTGCCGGTATTGTTACGGCCAGCTTTTCTTACGAGTTTTTCAACAAGCGGGCGGTACGGCTTATCAGTCGTAATCTCTTCGAAGGCAGACACAGTAATAAAGCGTCTGGAAGGAGAATACGGATTAAAGCTTTTAATAGCCATTTAACTTGACCTCCTTATATTGCGTTAATTACATTCCTTCGAAAAGGGGAATCGCATTGCCTTCAGCAAGCTTTACGATTGCTTTTTTATAGTCGGAACGTTTACCAACATATCTACCCATGCGTTTGGTTTTGCCGAGAACGCGGATAGTATTTACGCTCAAAACTTTAACGCCGAAAATAGCTTCAACAGCTTGGCGGATTTCTACTTTGTTTGCATCCAAGGGAACTTGGAAGGTGTATTTGTTTTCTTGCATCATTACGGAAGTTTTTTCGGTGATGATGGGGCGAATCAACAAGTCGCGAGGATTAGCAGCCATTATGCGAGCACCTCCTCAATTTTTTCTACTACTTCTTTAGCCAAGAATACTTTGTTTGCATGCAGGATGTCAAAGCAGTTCAGGCCCATGTTAGTGATGGTGGTTACTTTCGGCATGTTACGTGCGGAAAGTTCTACATTTTCACAACCATTGGTGATAAGCAGTGCTTTTGCAGTAGCTGCTTCGAAAGCGTTGAGCATAGCTACTACGTTTTTGGTTTTCGGAGCATCGAAGGTCAAACCATCAATTACTACCAATTCGTTAGCTGCAACTTTTGCAGACAATGCACAGCAAAGAGCCAAACGGCGAGCTTTACGGTTCATTTTTTTAGCATAGCTGCGGGGTTGGGGACCAAAAGTGGTACCGCCACCTACCCAAACAGGAGAACGGTTGGAACCGGAACGTGCACGGCCGGTGCCTTT
This sequence comes from Phascolarctobacterium sp., assembly GCA_045123075.1. Lineage (GTDB taxonomy): Bacteria > Bacillota > Negativicutes > Acidaminococcales > Acidaminococcaceae > JAHHUH01. The sequence continues at coordinate 20,366 of JBGVIJ010000066.1, forward strand.
TTGTTTCCAAGGTTTGCGACCGCCACCGCGTACCATACCGCGAGTTTTGGTAGCAGAAGTGCCTTGGCGTTGGTTAGCAAGTTGCATTACGATTGCTTCGTGTACAACAGCTTCATTGAATTCAGCGCCAAACACAACGTCATTCAATTCTATTTCACCGGTTACTTGACCGGAGATGTTATATACTGATAACTTCGGCATATTGAAGCATCCTCCTTTCTTTCGCTTACGTAATTATTTTTTCGGTTTTACGGTTTCTTTCAAGATAACGAAAGAGCCAGCAGCACCAGGAATGGAGCCTTTAACCAAAACAAGATTACGTTCTACATCAACTTTTGCAACAGTCAAACGTTGAACAGTAGATTTCACAGCACCCATACGGCCAGGCAATTTTTTGCCTTTGATTACTTTACCGCCCGGGCCGGAATACATGGGACCCATGGAACCGGGTTCACGGTGAGATTTAGAACCGTGTTTCATAGGACCGCGAGCGAAGTTGTGACGCTTAATAGTGCCTGCGAAGCCTTTACCACGGGAAATACCAGTTGCATCGATCAATTCACCAGCTTCGAAAATGTCAGCGGTGATTTTTTGGCCGATTTCGAATTCGGAAGGAGCAGCCAAACGCAATTCTCTTACAAATTTTACCGGAGCAACGCCAGCTTTATCAAAGTGGCCTTTCATCGGTTTGGTGGTATGTTTTTCTTTCATTTCGCCGAAACCGAGTTGTACAGCATTGTAGCCGTCAGTTTCAACGGTTTTGTTTTGAAGTACTACGCAAGGACCTGCTTCTACAACAGTTACAGGGATCAATCTGCCGTCAGCTTCAAAAATTTGGGTCATGCCCAGTTTTTTGCCTAAAATACCTTTAGCCATTATTGTCCCTCCTCCTTACAGTTTAATTTCGATATCTACGCCAGCCGGAAGGTCCAAACGCATCAATGCATCAACAGTTTTTGCGGTGGGTTCCAGAATGTCAACCAGACGTTTGTGAGTACGCATTTCGAATTGTTCACGAGAGTCTTTGTTAACGTGCGGGGAACGCAGAATGGTGTAAATATTTTTTTCAGTCGGAAGGGGAATCGGACCAGAAACTTGCGCACCAGTGCGTTTTGCAGTTTCTACGATTTTTGCAGCGCTTTGATCAAGTGCTTTGTGGTCATACGCTTTGAGGCGTATTCTGATTTTTTGAGACTTAGCCATTATAAAATTTTTCCTCCTAAACGCCCAGTTTCTAAGAACGGACATACTCCGTGAAAATCTCCCTGTCTTGCAGGCAAGCAACCTTTCACATCATCGCAGGGCCATACAAATAAACATAATAATATGAGGGGCTCACATAAGCCCCTCATATATTAATACGGGAACTAACTAATTTAAGCTTTACTTAAAATTAAGCTTCAGCTACTTCGGATACAACGCCAGCGCCTACGGTACGGCCGCCTTCACGGATAGCGAAACGCAAGCCTTTTTCGATAGCGATCGGGGTGATCAATTCTACGTCCATGGTTACGTTATCGCCAGGCATTACCATTTCTACGCCTTCAGGCAATTGGGTTACACCGGTTACGTCGGTGGTACGGAAGTAGAATTGCGGACGGTAGCCGTTGAAGAACGGGGTATGACGACCGCCTTCTTCTTTGGTCAATACGTAAACTTCACCTTTGAATTTGGTGTGCGGATGAATGGAACCCGGTTTTGCCAATACTTGACCACGTTCGATTTCTTTGCGGTCAACACCACGGAGCAAGCAGCCTACGTTGTCGCCTGCTACTGCTTCGTCCAACAATTTGCGGAACATTTCTACGCCAGTTACAACGGTGGATTTCTTTTCTTCTTTCATGCCGATGATTTCGATGGTTTCGCCAACTTTGATGGTACCACGTTCAACACGGCCGGTAGCTACGGTACCGCGACCGGTGATGGTGAATACGTCTTCTACAGGCATCAAGAACGGTTTGTCGGTTGCACGTTCCGGTACCGGAATGTATTCGTCAACAGCGTTCATCAATTCGAGAATTTTTGCTTCGTATACCGGGTCGCCTTCCAATGCGCGGAGTGCGGAACCTGCTACTACGGGGATGTCATCGCCAGGGAATTCGTAGCTGGAGAGCAGTTCACGTACTTCCATTTCTACCAATTCGAGCAATTCTTCGTCGTCAACCATGTCAACTTTGTTCAGGAATACTACCATTGCGGGTACGCCTACTTGACGAGCCAAGAGGATGTGTTCGCGGGTTTGCGGCATCGGGCCGTCAGCTGCGGATACTACGAGGATAGCGCCGTCCATTTGAGCAGCACCGGTGATCATGTTTTTAACATAGTCAGCATGGCCCGGGCAGTCAACGTGTGCATAGTGACGGGTTTCGGTTTCATATTCTACGTGAGCGGTGTTAATGGTAATACCGCGTTCGCGTTCTTCGGGAGCTTTGTCGATCATGGAGTAGTCCATGAATTCTGCGCCGCCGCGAGCAGCCAAAACTTTGGTGATTGCAGCAGTAGTGGTGGTTTTACCATGGTCAACGTGACCGATGGTGCCGATATTAGCATGGGGTTTAGTTCTTTCGTATTTAGCTTTTGCCATTTTGAATTTCCTCCAATTCAAGAATTAATAAAAATGTGGAAAATACAACAAAAAAACCTCATCAAATGAGGTTTACTTTTAAAGTTGGTGGCGGCGCACGGATTCGAACCGCGGACACTGCGGGTATGAACCGCATGCTCTAGCCAACTGAGCTACGCCGCCAAATTGGAGCTGATGACCAGGATTGAACTGGTGACCTTATCCTTACCAAGGATACGCTCTG
>JBGVIJ010000067.1:0-6796 GCA_045123075.1 Phascolarctobacterium sp.
AGGAGGAAATCTAGCGTGTTTCGTAAAACTTCTGCTATGGTAGAAGCAGGTATTTTAGCTGCTATCGCCATCGTTATGGCTTTGATTAGTATGTATGTACCGGTTGCCGGTGTCTTTGTAAATTTTGTTTGGCCTTTGCCCATCATCATCTGCGGTATGCGCCATGGTTTAAAATGGAGTTTGATGAGCTTGATTGTTGCCGGTATTATCATTGCCATCATCATCAGTCCGCTCCAAGCATTTTTCCTGGTGGCAATCTTTGGTTTGATGGGTATAGTTTTGGGTGAATGTATGCGTCGTCGTATGCCGCCTATGAGATTGATGTTCTTTGGTAGCATTGGTGCAGTTGTTGCGCTCATCCTCAACGTAGTATTGAGCTTTGCAGTTTTGGGCATTAATCCTATTGAGATGATGTTTACTTCCTTTAACCAAAGCTTGACCGAACTTGCTACTTACTATCGTGAGCAAGGTATGTCCGAAGCAGATATTAAAACTGCTATCCAAGGTTATGCAGATTTGCTCAGCATGATGCGTATCATTATGCCTGGTGCTTTCCTTGTAAGTGCACCTGCACTTGCTTTCGTAAACTATTGGGCTGCTAAAAAGATTTTGGTTAAACTGGGCGAAAGCTTTGAACCTTTCCCTCCGTTCAGCCAACTGCAAATCCCCGGCTGGATTTTGTGGCCTTACGGCGCATCCCTTTTCGCTGTAACTTACTTCTATTTGAATAATAAAGATAGCTGGATGTACGACCTTTCCGTAAACGTACAAACTGTTACTAGTTTTGCACTGGTACTTCAAGGCATTTGCCTTATCTATTGGTTCGTAGAACATAAAAAGAAACCTGCTTGGTGGGCACATGTTGCAACTACTTTAATGTTCTTCATTCCCTTGTTCTCTCAAATGATTGTTTATGTTGGTGCCTTTGACATTGTTTTTGACTATAGAAAGATTCGCTCCAAACGTCTTAGATAAGAATTGAGGTGAGCAAAATGTTAAATTTGTTCAATCGCAACATGAATTCCAAAGTTGATACCAATATTTATTTGTTGGTTATTTTACTTTTGGGTATTATGGTGTGCTATTTTGAGCCTTATATGATTCCCGTAGTGGCAATTGTTTTTGGCTTAACTTACTATTTTAGTCGTCGTACCTTGATGAGCAAAGAAATTTTCTTTAGCAGTTACTTGGATAACATCATCCGCAATATTGAACGTACCAATCACTACGCTGTGCGTAAGCTTGATGTGGCGATGGCAGTATTCTCTAAAGATGGTAAACTGCAATGGAAAAATGAATTGTTCCAAGAATGGACTGGCAAAAAGAATTTGGAAGGTTTGAAACCGGAAGAAATTTTGCCCTTGCAACCTAACGCTTTTGAATTGTTAAGCGTTAAGGACGGCGAGAAAGTAATTCAATTAAATGACCGTTACTATAACATGAAGTATTGTCGCGTGCAAACTACTTATAAAGTAGCTAAGCAAGGCGAACAAAACAATAGTGGTCTGATGCTTTACTTGACTGATATTACTGACTTTGAACTGCTCCGTCAGAAGTACGCTAAAGAAAAAATCTGCTTGGCGTATATCCGCTTTGATAACTACGAAGACGTAATGCGTGGTTTAAGTGAAACCAATATGGCTAACTTAAACGGCGAAATTCACGAAATGGTTACCAAGTGGGTTGCCGAAAAGAATGGTTTTATCTGCCGCATGAATAAGGAACAAAGTTTGGCAGGTTTTACCCAAGGTGCAGTTGCTGAGATTATTGAAGAAAAATTTGCTGTGCTCGATAAAGTGCGTGAAATTCGTGCCGGTAATAAGATTCCACCTACTTTGAGTATTGGTGTTGCTTGTGATGGTGCTACTTTAGACGAACTGGTGCAAAACGCTAATAACGTATTGTACTTGGCGTTGGGACGTGGCGGTGATCAAGCAGTTGTCGTACAAAACAAGGCGACTCAATTCTTTGGTGGTACTTCTACCGTAGCTGCGAAGGGAACTCGTGTACGTGCCCGCATTGTAGCCCAAACTATCAATGAGCAAATGCAAGCTGCTGATAAAGTTTTCGTTATGGGTCATGCCAACGAAGACTACGATGCCATCGGCAGTGCTATCGGCATGGCGAAGCTTTCCCTGTCCTTGAACAAAGAAACTTTTGTTGTGGTTAGTGGGCGCAACGAAAACGTGAACCGTATTTCTGAAATGCTTGCCAGCGAAAATATGAAAGTTACCGGTCACGAGGAAAATTACAATTCCATTATGGTGGAAGAGGAAGAAGCGCTGAAACATATTACTCCTAACAGCTTACTTATTCTGGTTGACCACCATCGTGAAATCCTTACTGCAAGCAAAGCAGTTTTAGAAGCTATCCCGAAACGAATTATTGTAGACCATCATCGTCGTGCGGAAGATTTGATTGGCGATACAGTGCTTTTGTACTTAGAACCTTCTTCTTCTTCCACCAGCGAACTCTTGACAGAGCTTGTGGGCTACTTTAATGATAGATTGGAAATTAATCCTGCCGAAGCAACCGCTCTTTATGCAGGCATCGTACTTGATACTAAGAATTTTGCAGTACAAACTGGCGAGCGTACTTTTGAAGCGGCGGCTCTCTTGCGTAGAAGCGGTGCTGATCCCAATATGGTACGTTTGATGTTTAAAGACGATATGGACGTACTTAAATTGCGTGCTCGTTTGATTGCAGAAGCAAAAACTATCGAACCGGGTATTGCCATTGCTCTTTATAAACGAGCAGAAAAAGGCGCCAAGGCTACCATTTTGGCAGCGCAAGTTGCAGACACTTTGATTAATATTGAAGGTATCCATGTGGGCGTTGCTATTAATGAATATAAAGATGGCAGCTTGGGCGTAAGCGCACGTAGTGACGGTAGCGTAAACGTGCAAATTATTATGGAGGAATTAGGCGGCGGCGGTCACCAAACGGTGGCAGGCGTACAGCTTGATAATATGCGTGCTGCGGATATTGAACCGCAAATCATCGCACTTGCTAAAAAACAATTAGAACAATTAGAGGAGAAAGATAACAATGAAAGTGATTCTGTTACAAGATGTTAAAAACTTAGGTAAAAAAGGTGATATTGTAGAAGCTGCAGACGGTTATGCTCGCAACTTCTTGCTCGCTCGTAAAGTAGCTAAAGAAGCAAGCACCGCTAACGTAAACCAAGCTAAACAAGATAAAGCAGTTGCTTCCCATCGTGCAGCTCAAGCTAAAGATGAAGCTGTAGTTTTGGGCGCACAAATCGAAAAAGTTGTAGTAAACATTAAAGTTCAATTGGGTGCAAATGGCAAAATGTTTGGTTCCGTAACTTCTAAAGACGTTGCAGAAGCTTTGATTAAACAAACCGGTATCCAAATTGACCGTCGCAAAGTAGAACTCAAAACCGCAGTTAAAGGTTTGGGAGAATACGATGCTGTAGCAAAACTTCATCCCGAAGTTACTACTAACTTCAAAGTTGTAGTATCTGCATAATAAATATGATAAACTAAAGGCGTAACACGAAAGTGTTACGCCTATTTTTATTGTATGATAATGAGGAAATATCGTGCTCAAAGAAAGAGTTTTACAAATAACTAAAGAGATGGTTGGGATTTATAGCCCCACTAATACGGCAGAAGAACAAAAGGTAGAAGCGTATTTGCTCAATCTTTTGCAAGATATGCCTTATTTTAAGGAGCATCCTGAAAATTGTGGTGCTTTTGCCTGTGCAGATGATTGCTTCGAGCGTAGCACTATCTATGGTTTAGTGCTTGGTAAAAGTAAAAAGACCGTAGTTTTCATGGGACACCACGATGTTGTCAGTACGGAAGTGTATGGCACTTTGGAAAATGTTGCTACCGATGTGGATGCATTAGTTGAAAAGTTGCAAAGCGTTGAGCTCACTAAAGAAGCTTCTGCAGATTTGGCGAGCGGTGATTGGATGTGGGGACGTGGTACTTGTGATATGAAGGGCGGTACTGCGGCACAACTTGCTGTTTTAGAAAAGTATAGCCAAAACCCGGACGCAGGCAGCATTTTGTTTGTTAGTGTTCCCGACGAAGAAGCTTTTTCCGTGGGGATGCGTAGCTGTTTGCCCTTGTTGAAAGATTTACGCGAACGTTACGGTTTAGAATACGAAGTAGCGATTAACTGCGAGCCTAATAGTGTGGAAGACGGCAAGCAAGTTATTTACAGCGGTAGTGTTGGTAAAATGCTTCCCGTTGTTTTGGTGCAAGGCAAAGCTGTACAAATTGGTAGTTATCCTCAAGGCGTGAACCCTGTTGCCGTGTTGGCGGAGATTATTTGCGCCAGCGAAGCTGATTACAATATTAGCGATACCTACGGCGAAGAAAGTACTGTTCCGCCTGTTTGGAACTTTGCTAGAGATTTGAAGCCTGGTTATGATTTTAGTTTGCCCCGTAGTGGAGCGGGATACTGCAACGTACTCACCTTTAGCAAAACTCCGGAGCAAATTATGAATTGGTTTGTAGATAAGTGCAAAGTTGGTGCGCAAGCCGCCATGGCAAAACAAGGTTGCGGCCATAGCTTGAAAGTACTGACTTACGGCGACCTTTTAGAGATTGCTCAAACCAAGGCTGATTACGCAAGTTTTTATGAAAAATTACAAGCGCAAATGGCGCAACTGCTTCAAGTAGAGCAGCTCGATTTCCCCAGTATTACCTTACGTGCTATGGAAGCAGTCCTTGATTTTACCGGCATTGATGAACCTGTAATTATTGCTGCTTTTGCTCCGCCGTACTATCCTGCACTGAACAGTGGTAAGCTTGTAGGTGAAGATTTCAAAAAAGTAGTTGACCACGTTGGCACTTTGCTTCCTGTAAAATGCAAGGAATACTTTATGGGCATTTCTGATTGTAGTTATTTGGGCGTGGATGCAGAGTTTGACAGTAAAGCCTTGGCGGCGAATATGCCTTGTTGGGGCAAGCTGTACAGCTACGATATGGAAGCACTTGCGAAACTACAAATACCCTTCTTGCTATTAGGACCGTGGGGAAAAGATTTGCACCAACGTACGGAACGTGTGCACATTGAAAGTTTGGGCGTAGTGTTGCCTAAGATGTTGCAAGGAATTTGCAAGCATATCTGGAAAAGTGAATAGTAATTGAATTTGTGATCCCGTAGGCGAAAGCTTACGGGATTTTTTGTGCATTATTGCAAAGAATAGTAAATTAAAACCTTCATCCTGCTTCCGTTTAACAGTGACTTATGACGCAACATTTTAGTTAAAAATATCGTTGCCCACATATTCGCTTCTAAGAAAAGTGCAAGATTTTGGGAACTACAGCTCAGGATGTGTGCTTAACGATATTTTTCTCGATATTGTTGTTGCTACTCGTCACAATCGTTTCACTGCAAGCAGGATGAAGGTTATTTAGTTTTCGTTTTTAGAATGAAGTTGTATAATATAACTAATGATTAATCTGCTTACTTTTTGAGGAGGGGATTCAATGAAAGGTTCAGAATGTAAATTCGTAAAGTATATGGAAGGCTCTGACAAGAGATTTGTCATTCCTGTTTATCAAAGAAATTATGATTGGAAAAAAGAAAATTGTAAACAACTTTATGACGATCTTGTTAAGATTGCAAAGTGTGGAAGAAATAGCCATTTTTTCGGTAGCCTTGTTTCTGTGTTTCAGCCTACTGGACATGCGAGCGAATTTTTAGTTATTGACGGACAACAACGTCTTACTACAATATCTTTGTTGTTTTTAGCAATGTATAATCTTATGGATAAAGGTATAATCGTTTCACAAAAAGCACACTTAAAACAGCTTATATATGAGGAATATCTTGTGGACAAATGGCAACCAGAAGAAACTCGTTTGAAGTTGAAACCTATAAAAAATGACCAAAGTGCTTATGGAAAACTTTTTGCTGAACCATCTGAATACATTCGTGAATCTAATCTAACTGTAAATTATGATTATTTTTATGAGCGAATTCAAAAGCAGGAAATAACTATTGACCAGCTTTTTGATGCAGTTCGTTCTCTCGAAATTATTAATATTCATTTAGAGTCAGAAGATAATCCTCAATTGATTTTTGAAAGTCTGAATTCAACAGGACTAGATTTAAGTGAAGGTGATAAAATCCGAAACTTTATTTTGATGGGATTGCCAACAAAAGAACAAGAACTTTATTATGAACATTATTGGAATAAGATAGAGGTTTGTACAAAATATGATGTTAGTTCTTTTGTGCGTGATTATTTGAGTGTTAAGCAACAAGAAATTCCTACACAAAGCAAAATATATCTTGTTTTTAAAGACTATGTAGATATAAATAATCTTCAAACTAAGCAACTTCTTGAAGATATGATGAGTTATGCGAAAAGATATGCTGTTCTTTTAGGTGAGAAAACGAAAAATAAAGAATTGGATGCTTGTATATATCGTTTGAATCGATTAGGGACTACAGTAACCAGACCGTTCTTCCTCGAAGTTTTGAGATTAAAAGAAGATGATAGGTTGAGTTGGGAAGAAGTTACAGAAGTATTTTTAATTGCAGAAAATTACCTGTTCCGTAGAAGTGTTTGTGATTTGCCAACTAATGCATTGAATAAAATTTTCTTGTTGTTACATAGGGAAATTGTTCGTTATGATGGAACTTCTGAAAACTATGTAGATAAATTGAAATATGCATTAACGTCTAAAAAAGAACGAGCTCGTTTTCCTAATGATGATGAGTTTTCTGTAATGTTTGCAACTAAACCAATATATCTTATGCATAGTAAGCATAAAATATATATTCTGGAGCGAATGGAAAATTTTGGAAC
>JBGVIJ010000068.1:0-15852 GCA_045123075.1 Phascolarctobacterium sp.
CTCCGCGTCATCGTGCTGATGGCGATTTGGGTGCAATGGACTTTGCTGATTTCGCAAAAATCCTCAAAGAAGTTGTTGATACCAAAGCTAAAAAATAATAAGTTTGTGATTTTACATAGAGCTGTCAGAAATGGCAGCTCTTTTTTTATTTCAGGGGAAGCCTTTGATTTTAGATAGTTGCTTGTCGATTTTGAAAACTGTTCACCAATTTTACTAACTCCTGTCGCAAATCCTACTTCTGTTCTATGCTACAATGGGGATGTAAAGAGATTCAGAGTAATCTTAGAATAGGAGGAATAAATTATGAACAAGAAAGTTTACAAAGTATTTAATGAACAAGTACAAGCTGAGTTGTATTCTGCATATATGTATCTAGCAATGAGTGTGCATCTTGAGGATGAAAACTTCAAGGGAATGGCACATTGGATGCGTCTGCAATACGAAGAAGAACGTGAACACGCTTTCCGTTTGATGAAATTTATGCAAGAACGTGGTGTTAAACCGGAGCTTCTCCAAATTGACGCACCGCCTGTAGAATATGGAACTCCCTTGGAAGTTTTCACTAAAGCTTTGGAACACGAACAATACGTAACTAGTCGCATTCATTCTATGTATGAAGTTGCGATGAAAGAAAAAGACTACGCAGCTATGACTCACTTGCACTGGTTCATTGATGAACAAGTTGAAGAAGAAGACCAAACTAGAGAAATCGTTGACAAATTAACTATGGTTGGCGATAATATGAATGGTCTGTTTGTAATTGATGGTCAACTTGGTGCAAGAAAATAATTGTTGACACTAACTGAACATTGTGGTATCATATTCCAGTAAACAAAGCAGAAGCCACTCGCTTCTCACCTTGCGGTCATTACTCGACAGGGTTGGATATGAATTTTTCGCGGGTGGATTTTAATCTGCCCGCTTTTTATTTTAGTTGCGTTCTAAAGGACGTGGAGGTGAATTGTCATAGGCAAAGAAGACTTGCGTATCAATGAAGAGATTCGTGCACGCGAAGTACGTGTTATTGTAGATGGTGTAGACGGTAAAGCAGAACAACTCGGTGTTATGTCCAGTCGTGATGCTCTTAAACTGGCTAGCGAACGTCATCTGGATTTAGTAGAAATTTCTCCTAACGCGAAGCCGCCTGTATGTAAAATTTTGGATTACGGGAAGTATCGTTACGAACAACAAAAACGTGAAAAAGAAGCCCGTAAGAAACAAAAAACCTTTGATATCAAAGAAGTAAAACTTCGTCCTGGTATCGAAGAACATGACTTCAACGTAAAATTCAAGAATGCAGTTCGCTTCTTGGAAGACGGTGACAAAGTTAAAGTTACCATTATGTTCCGTGGTCGTGAACTTTCCCATCCTGAACTCGGTGAAGTGCTGCTGAATAAAATGGCTGAGCAGCTTAAAGACATGGCTATCGTAGAACGAGTGCCGAAATTAGAAGGCAAAAACATGATTATGATTGTTGCGCCGAAACCCAGCAAATAGAGGAGGACATTACAATGCCGAAAATGAAAACTCGCAGAGCTGCTGCGAAACGCTTCAAAAAAACTGCTTCTGGTGAATTTAAACATTTTAAAAACTTCAAGAGCCACATTCTCGAAAAGAAATCTCCCGCTCGTAAACGTAGCCTGCGTAAAGCTGCTTTAGTACATAAAGCTGACCATGAACACGTAGTAAAAATGCTGCCCTACGCATAAGCAAGAGATTAAAGGAGGATACTAACAATGGCAAGAATTAAAGTTGGCGTTACCGCACATCGCCGTCATAAACACATTCTGAAATTAGCTAAAGGCTATCGTGGTGCTAAATCCAAACAATTCAAAAAAGCTAACGAAACCGTTATGAAAGCATTGTCCTATGCACGTCGTGACCGTCGCGTTAAAAAACGTGAATTCCGTCGTCTCTGGATCGCTCGTATCAACGCTGCAACCCGTGCTAACGGCATGAGCTACAGCCGTTTCATCAACGGTTTGGCTAAAGCTGGTATCGAAATGAACCGCAAAGTTTTGGCTGACATGGCTATCTATGATGCAGCAACCTTTGCAAAACTCGTAGAAGCTGCTAAAGCTGCTCTCTAATTTCTAAATTAAAAGCTCACTCGTAAGAGTGAGCTTTTTTATTTTCAAAGCTTATATAAAATGTTATAATATATTGTTAAAATTTGTGAATTTACGGAGGCACTATGAACATCGGAGATAGATTAGAAGCAATTGGTAAACTGGTTCCTGTTGGTTGTACTTTTGCAGATATTGGTACAGACCACGCATATTTGCCTGTGTGGCTTTTGGAGCAGGGCAAGATTTCTTCTGCTATCGCAGGTGACATTGCAGAAGGGCCTTGTCTTGCCGCTCGCAATACTGTTTCTATGTACGGTATGAAGGGAAAGGTGGAAGTGCGTTTAGGCAGTGGGTTAAAGGTACTTAAAACTGGCGAAGCAGAATGTATCGCCATTGCAGGTATGGGCGCCTCTACTATGATAGAAATTTTTGAAGCAGATATGCCTTTGGCGGTGGAAGCAAAACGTTTAGTGCTGCAACCCATGGCAGGAGCAGCTTCTTTACGTAAATGGCTTGCTCAAAATGGTTGGAACATCGTTGCAGAAGATTTAATTGAAGACGGGCGCCACTTGTATGAAATTATTGCTGTTGAACGTGGTGAAAGCAAAAATTATTCTGATGCTGCTTGGGAGATTGGCCCGCAGCTTATTGAAGCGAAACATCCTTTGTTGGCAAAACAATTTTCTAAACAAATTAGTGGTTATAAAAAATTACTTGCTAATATGGGCAAGAGTGAACAAGCAAAAGCAAGTGAAAAGTATCTTGCTTGGGAAAAATTAGTGCAAGAATTGGAGGCGTTGGCAGATGCTTGCAACTGTAAATGATTTAGTAGAACTGTTGGAAGAATTAATGCCTTCCAATTTAGCAGAAGACTGGGATAATGTGGGCTTAATGCTTGGTCGCAAGGGTAAGATTGTTAAGAAGATTTTACTGGCTCTTGATTTAAGTAAAGAGGTTGTGGAACAAGCAGTTGCCCAAAAAATAGATTTGATTATTACTCACCATCCTGCCATCTTCAAAAAGCTGAAGCGTGTTGTTGATAATGATTGGCAACAGGATTTGCTCTTAACTTTGGCAGAAAACGGTATTGCTGTTTACAGTGCTCATACCAATCTTGATTGCGTAAGTACCGGTGTCAACGATGTGCTTGCAAAGTTTTTGAAATTGGAAAACACTGAAGTCTTGGATGATAGTAATGGCTTAGGACGTATTGGTGTAGTAGAAGAAACTTCTTTGATGGAATATGCGCAAGTGGTGAAAACTGCACTGAAAGCTGATTACGTAGTAGTTGGTGACGCGGGTAGAAAAGTGTATAAAGTTGCAGTTTGTGGCGGCGCTGGCAGTGACTTGATTGACCTTGCTCTTGCCAAAGGCGCAGATACTTTGGTAACTGGTGATGTGAAGTACCACAGTGCTCAACAAGCAGTGTTCAGCGGTTTGAACATTATTGATGCAGGTCATCAACCGACAGAACTGCCTGTACTGGAAAAACTGGCAGACCGTTTGTCCTTACGTTTTATAGAACGTGATATGGATGTAGTTGTGAACGTGGCAAGGGAAACTTTGATTTTACGTCACGTTTAAGAGAAGCAGGTGAAAATATGATTAAAGATTTTAAAGCAGGTGCCAAAATTATTCAGCCTGCGCTCGTAAGAGTACAAAAGATTGGTAATTCTTCCAATGGTGGCGTTTTTGCTCGTGGTTTGTTGGAAGATAACAGCGGTAGAATTCCTTTTATCTGCTTTGAAGCAGGCTTGGTAGATAAACTGCGCCAATTGGAAGGTGCTGAAGCCTTCATGATTAGTGGTGCTGTGGATATTAATAAATTCTCCAATGATATGGCATTGCAAGTTGTAGTGCAAAAATTTGATAACCTTTTGCCTGAAGACGACATTACTAATTTGTTGCCCAAAGGTAATTTTAATGAGCAAGAATATATTACCCGCTTGCAAAATTTGATTAAGACTGTGCGTAACCCTGGTTTGCGCGCTCTCTTGGAAACTATTTTCAGCGGTAATCTTTACGATAAATTTATTATGAATCCTGCAGGTATGCGCATGCACCACGCTTATATTGGCGGTTTGTTGCAGCACTCCGTAGATGTTGCCGGTATTGCTATTGCTTTGGCAGAACAAATCGGTAATGTAGATAAAGATTTGATAGTAGCAGGTGCGCTTTTACACGATATTGGTAAGCTGCGCGAAATTTCTTCTCAAATTGGTTTCCCTTATACCAATGAAGGACGTTTGCTTGGTCATATCGCTATGTCCATCATCATCGTGCAGGAGGCCGCTGCTAAATTGAAGTTGCCTTCTGCTCGCTTAGAACAATTACAACACATTCTTTTGTCCCATCACGGTGATAATGAAAAAGGTTCCCCTGTGGAATGTGCAACTAAGGAAGCTTTCATCGTTCATTATGCTGATGAAATTAATGCTATTATGAATCAGTTTGATACTTACGATGATAAGAACCCCTGGGAATATAACAAGATGATGCAACGTTATTTATTGCACGATAAATAATAAACTTGCAGTGAGTTCACAAAGAACTGTAACGAAATTTACAGTTGATGACTCGATGTCACTGGTTCTTCATAACTTTGTGGAGGAGTTCGTATAAATATGTAAATCTTTTGTGAACGACGTGCATAAAGATTAGCATGTGCTATAATAGCCTTAGTTAAAAAATAAATATCAGGGGTGATATTATGAATAAACAAAAAATCTTAATCGCTGACGATGAAGCTCAAATTCGCGAAATTTTGCGCATCTATTTCGAAAAAGAAAATTTCGAAGTAATTGAAGCTGAAGACGGCGCAGCTGCCATCTTGAAAGTGCAAGCTGAAAAACCGGATATCTTGTTGCTGGATATTATGATGCCGGTTTTGGATGGCATTGAAGTTTGCAAACAAGTTCGCAAAATGACTGACCTGCCCATCATCATGGTGACTGCGAAGGACGAAGATGATGATCGCATTGCAGGTTTGGAAATTGGTGCGGATGATTATATTACTAAACCCTTCAACTCTCGTGAAGTAGTTGCTCGCGTAAAAGCTGTTTTGCGTCGTGCAAATACTCAAGAGAAAAAAGGCGATACTTCTCGCATTACTTATGATGGTCTTATCGTTGATATGAATGAATATCAAGTAACCGCTTTCGGTCACAAAATGACCTTTACCACCAAAGAAATGGAGCTGTTGTGGTGCTTGGCTTCCAATCCGGGCAAAGCATTCTCCAGAAACCAACTTTTGGAAACTATTTGGGGTTACTCTTACTACGGTGATACTCGTACCGTTGATACTCATATTAAACGTATCAGACAAAAATTGAATATTCCTTCTGACGCTAAATGGGACATCACTACCATTTGGGGTGTAGGGTATAAATTTGAGGTAAAAGAACCGTAAGATGAAGAAATCACTTAGCACTCGCCTTATGTACAGCTTCATGACGATAATTGTAATTATTGTAGTAGGCATAACTGCGGGCATTTCCTACTTGATTGCGGATTACTTCTTCGAGATGAAGGAACACGAGTTGGCAAATAAGGGACATGAAATGGCTGAAACCATCGAATACTTTATTCGCATGGATGACCGCGATACGCTCTACAGATACGTTGTGGCTGTTGACAGATTGGTTGGCGCAAGGATATGGCTTTTTGACGAAAATTATAGACTACTGGCTGCTTCCTATGAAAACCGTAGGAAGTCCAGTAGTAGTGATGAGTCTTTTAACTACTTTTTCGACGAAAACAGTACTATGACCAACCTTGAAAGTGAGGGGATGGCTCTTTTTAATAAGGATGCCAAACATGGTAAGATTTCTGATAAGATTAAACTTATTTTGAAGGATATTTACTCCGGTAAATCTGTTAAGTCCCAAATTTTCCACCCTTATTATAAGGAACAAGTAATTTTGGTAGGGGTACCTTACATTGACCCTATAACCAAAGCAAGAGGCGCATTGTTAATGGCAGAACCATTAAGTGGTTTTGATAAATTCTTGCGCAATATTTATATTTATACTGTAATCTTGGGACTTGTAGCCCTCGTGTTCAGCTTGTTTATTGTTAAAAAGTTTTCCAAAACCATCGTTAAGCCTTTGCTTACCATGAAAGAAAGTGCTACGGCAATGGCTGCCGGAGACTATTCCATGCGTGTGGAAGTAAAAGGCGAGGACGAAGTTGCAGAGCTTGGCAATGCGCTTAATTCTCTTGGTCGCGATTTAAATGCATACGTAAACAAGATGGAACGTACAGAAAAAATGCGTCGTGATTTCGTGGCTAATGTTTCTCATGAATTGCGTACACCTGTTACCATCATTCGTGGTTATAATGAAGCTATTTACGATGGTACCGTAACTGACGCTGAGAGTGTACAGCGTTATCGCAGACTTATTAATGAAGAAACTATCCGCCTTGAAAAAATGGTACGTGGTTTGTTGGATGTTAGCCGCTTGCAAGCAAGTGAAGCAATCCCGCAAAATAATATGGAAGAATTGCCTTTGGCAATTATTATGCGTAACGTTGCCGAAAAATTAAAATTAAAGAGTGCAGAAAAGCACGTAGAATTCAGCGTTGATGCTGATGAGAATATTAAAATTTTAGGCGACGGCGATCAAATGGTACAGTTAATACTTATTTTAAGCGATAATGCATTGAAATATTCGCCAGAAAATAGTATTATATTTCTAAGTGCGAAAAAGTTAGAGGATGGTTCCGTTCTCTTAAGTGTAAGAGACCAAGGGCCTGGCATCCCTGAAGAGGATATTCCTTTTATTTGGGAACGTTTCTACAAAGTGGATAAATCCCACTGCCGTAATGTTCCTGGTACTGGTTTAGGCCTCGCCATCGCTAAAGAAATTATTCGCATGCACGGTGCTCAAGCCGAAGTGAAAAGCGGATGTGGCGAAGGTGCTGCATTTGAAATTAAATTTCCAAAGGATAAGGTAGTATAATGTTAAAGTATTTTTGCCCTGATTACAGAATTAAAAGCCTTTATGACCTTTCTCCGAAATGGTTGAAAAGAAATGGCTATAACAAAATTGTTGTGGATGTTGACAACACCATGATTCCTTATGACAAAAATGTTGTTGGTCCTCGTATGATGACCTGGATTCGTCATATGCATCAACAAGGCATTAACGTTGCCCTTATTACCAACAACGGTGGCGACCGTATGAAAGCAATTTCTCGTCAAACCCAACTTGGTTGCGTTATGCGCGCAATGAAACCCCTGCCGACTTCTTATAAAAAAATCGTGCAAGGTATGGGCGGCGGCAAAATCCTCTTCATCGGCGACCAATTGTTGACCGACGTTTTGGGTGCTAAATTTGCTGGTCATCCTGTAGTTTGGTGCCAATCTTTGGGCGGTCCGGAACATTGGTTGACTCGCTTCAACCGCAACATTGAAAGATTTATCGCTAATCGTTTGATTGCAAGCGGTAAAATGCCCAAGGAGCGCGTATTATGAAAATAGCTTTGCTGCAAATGGAAGTTTTGGAAAAAAACAAAGAAGCTAATGTAGCTCACGGTTTGCAGCTGGTGCGTCAAGCAGCAGATGAACATGATTTGCTGGTGATGCCCGAAATTTGGACCACCGGATATTCCTTAGGTCGTTTGTCTAAGGAAGCTGAAGCAGTAGACGGTGAAGTATTAGCAGAAATCTGCAAGATTGCTGCAGAAAAGAAATGCAGTATTATTGCAGGTTCTGTTCCTATGTCCAGGGATGGAAAGGTTTATAATACTTCTGTTGCTATCAATAAAGAAGGCCAAATCGTTAATATGTATGACAAAGTACATCTTTTTGGCTTGTTCAAGGAAGAAGAGTTCTTCGCTCCCGGCGATAACTTTAAAGCTTTTGATTTAGATGGCACCTGCTGTGGTTCTACTATTTGTTATGATTTGCGTTTCCCTGAATTGTTCCGTCATTTAGCGTTACAAGGTGCAAAGATTATCTTCTGCCCTGCTGAATGGCCTTCAGCTCGCGGTGATATTTGGCGCTTATTAGCCCAAGCTCGTGCAGCTGAAAACCACACTTTTGTAGTGGCTGTGAATTGCGCAGGTACCTTTAAAGGTGCGCCTTTCTTCGGACACTCTATGCTGGTAGCTCCCAGTGGTAAAATTTTAGCTGAAGCAGGTGAACAGGAAGAAATCATCTCCTGTGAAATTGATTTAGCTGACATAGATAAAGTGCGTAACAGATTAAACGCTTTGGCGGATGTACGCAAGGAGCTGATTCAATAATGAATTACAGAAGTTTTTTGACCGGAATAGCAGCCGGTCTACTTTTGTTTGTGCACACAGGCTTAAGTAGCGTTGCAGCTGCCGTTCCTGCCGATGCTCCCAAGGATATAAAATACATCTTGGGTTTTTATTACGGCAATGGTGAAAACATTTTAATAAGAGAAAATAAAGGACGTTTGGAACTTTTATACCGTTTTTCCATGCAGGATAAATGCTTCGATTTAGCGAATGTTTATCCGCTGTCTAAGAATCATTTTGATTCGTATTTGATGGTTGAAGCTGGACCAATGAGTAATACTGAGGTTGGCGTTAAATTTGAACGTGACCCGGATGGATATGGCATTACCTGTAGGGTAGGCGGCAATCGTTACACCCGTTATTATTTTGGACAGGAGACTGGGGAGAACGCAAAGCCTTTCCGTTTCTCACCTGTAGAAAATTGGGAAGAACTGCGTAAGCAAGCTAATGAAGCAGTAATGCCTGCTGCTTTGGCTACTGGTGAAGCAGTGACTTTGGTGGATGTAGCGACCATTCCTAACGTAAAGATAGAGAACGTGTATGCAGGTGTAGATAATATTTTTGGTGCACCTTTATATACTGTAAATAAGCTGTACTTAGCTAGCAAAGCAGTAGAGGCACTGACTAAGGTGCAAGAACGTTTGGCTTCTAAAGGTTATGGCTTGGTTGTGTGGGATGCTTATCGCCCTTGGGCAGTAAGTAAACTGGCACATTTGGCATTGCCTGCTGATAAAAAGTATATGCTTGAAGATCCTGATTTGAAGGGGAATAAGCATAATACAGGTAATGCAGTTGATGTAAGCTTGTATGACTTGGAAACTGGCGAAGCTATTGAAATGAGTAGCGGGTTTGATGAACCTTCTATGCGTCAATATGCAAGCTATCCTGGTGGTACAGAACGTCAACGTTATTTACGAACTATGCTTCGTGAAACAATGGAAGAATTTGGATTTACCGGAATTGAGATGGAGTGGTGGCACTTTGAGTACGACATACAAGGAAGCTACGCACATCAAAACATTCCTTTAAATAACTTGTAGAAATTAAAACTGATAGAAGTGCTGGAAGGCGAGGAACAGCGAAGTTTATGAAGCGATAGCGTACTTGAAGTACGTTGAGCGAGTAAACTAGCTGTGACAAAGCATAACAGTGCTTATAGCAGTTTTCAACGGAGGTACTAACAATGAACGTATATGATTGTGCAAATGAATTAGCTCGTGCAATGCGCGAAAGCCATGAATTCAAAAAATTAAAAGAAGCTAACGAAATTTTGGACAAAGATCCTGATACTAAAAAATTGGTTAATGAATTCTTGCAATTGAGCCAAGAAATCGAAATTGCTAAATATCAAGGTCAAGAACCTGATAAAGAAAAAACTGAAAAACTGCAAAAACTTTACGGTGTACTTGGTTTGAACCGCGATGCTATGGAGTACATGAATAACTTCATGCGTTTCCAAATGATGATGGCAGACATCTCCAAATCCATCCAAGACGTTGTAAAAGACGTTATGGGAGATAGATAATGGCTTGTGCTAAATTGCAGGAAGCTTTTTATGGTTGTACTGCACGTCCTTTGTTGATTGACGAGCCTATGAGTCGTCACACCTCTTTTAAAATTGGTGGTCCTGCTGATTTGTTAGCAACTCCCTCCAATGAAGAAGAGCTGTGCAAATTATTGGCACGTGCTAAAGAGCATAACATTCCTGTAACCTTGGTTGGTAACGGTTCTAACTTGCTTGTTCGCGACAAAGGTATTCGTGGTCTTGTAATTAAGCTTGGCAATATGCTTAATACCATTGAAGTTGGTGAGAACACTATTACTTTTGGTAGTGGTGTGTCCCTTGCTCTTGCTTCTAAAAAAGCGGCAGAGTTTGGCTTTACCGGTATGGAGTTTGCTGTGGGTATTCCTGGTTCCATTGGTGGCGCTGTGTATATGAACGCAGGTGCTTACGACGGAGAAATGGCTAACGTAGTTACTACTGTTCGTACTGTAGACGCTGATGGCAATGTGAAAGTGCTGTCCAAAGAAGATATGTGCTTTGCTTATCGTAAAACTGCACTTCAAGGTAGCGGATTGATTGTTACTGCGGTAACTGTTACCATGCCTAAAGGTGAAGTTAGCGAAATTCTTGCAAAGATGGCAGATTTCAGCCAAAAGCGTATTAGTAAACAACCTTTGGAACTTCCCAGTGCAGGTAGTATGTTTAAACGCCCTCCCGGATATTTTGCAGGAACTTTGATTGACCAAACTGGTTTGAAAGGCTACACTGTTGGCGGTGCTCAAGTTTCTACTAAACACGCAGGTTTCGTGGTGAACGTAGGTGGTGCTACTGCCGCCGATGTGTTGCAGCTTATTAAAGATGTGCAGGACAAGGTAAGAGAAGCTCACGGAGTGGAACTTCATCCGGAAGTACTCATCATTGGTGAAGAATAAGTTTTAGTTTAAAAATCTATAGATGAACCCAACTTAATTGTTGGGTTCATTTTTTGCGTTGACTGCGGAGTCAATAGTTTAGTAAAATAAATATAGTAGATGAAGTATTTAGGAGATTGAATATGGATAAAGAATTAATGACCGAACAAGAGATACATCTCTTTGGTTTGCAAGTATTAATTCAATTTTTAGAAGGAAAAGGATATGAAATTGAATTTGCGCAACCTGACAAAGCAAGCTTGCCACACGTTGTAGCCAAATGTGGTGACCAAATCACATTTATCGTTGCAGCTACTGATGTATATCCTAACAAAGGTAAAGTAAGTGATGCTGATAAGGCTGCTGTTTTAGAACATGCTAAGCAATTTAACGCCAACTGCGCTTGTGCGTATTTGGGAATTGCCAATGCGGTTGGTGTAGAAAATAAGGACAAAGCGTTGATGGGTAAAGCTTATCGCAACGCACGTTTTGTAACCGACTTTGGTGGTTTGGAGTTTATTTGCTTCGAAAATTAAAATGTCGAGGTGTAAAAAATGGATTTGTTGACAGTTGATAAAAGTAAATGTTTAAAATGTGGTATTTGCGTTGAGTGCTGCCCGTCTTGTATTCTTTCCATGACAGAAGAAGGACCTACTTGCGAATTTGACCGTGGTTGTATGGCTTGTGGTCATTGCGTAGCAATTTGCCCTGTTGGTGCTTTGGAAAATAAATACACTCCGCTTGAAAAGCAACGTCCTGTAACCAAGCCTGTGCTTGATGAGGAAACTGCTTATGAGTTTATGCGTATGCGTCGTAGCGTGCGTAACTTTAAACCTGTTATGCCTAGCGAAGAAGATTTGACCAAGCTTTTGAACATTACTCGTTATGCACCCACTGCCGGCAATAGCCAAGGTATGTACTACTTGGTAATTCGCGATGCAGAAAGAATTAAAGCTATTGCTGATGCAGTTGCTAATTGGATGGAAGAAGAAATCGAAGCAGGTTCTGCTAACAAACGTTACTTTATGACTGTATTGCGTGCTTATCGCGATCGTGGTCAAGACATTATCGCTCGTAAAGCACCTTGCTTGGTGTTTGCACTTGCTCGTCGTTTGAATAATACTGGCGTAAGCAATGCTGAACAATGCTGGGCTTATGCAGAACTTTTTGCTCCTACCATTGGTCTTGGCACTACCATTGCAGGCTTCATTCAAGAATGTGGTATTGCAGGTTACCAACCGTTACTTGATTTGCTTGGGGAAATGCCTCCTAAACACAAAGTTGTTGGTTGTATGATGGTTGGTTATCCTAAATACAAATTCAGACGTATGCCTGAACGCCAACACTTGAAAGTAGAATTTAAATAAGACAAAAAATAAAGCGTTCTGAGATTTCTCAGAACGCTTTTTGTATGTGTAAAATTATTTGTCAAATCTTTCGGGGAAGAAGATTTCCAAAGTTTCGTCATCAACGGTTTTGCCAAAGCTGTTACCGATGAGGAAGAATAACAAGGAAAGACCAATACCGATTGTAATTTGGTGCAAGTCCATAACTTTAATTTTCATAGCCATGGAACCGCAGTATACCAGTACGCCACCTACCATAGCAGCGATGGCACCGTTTTTATTTGCTTTGTACCAGAAGAGACCGAATACCAGTACCCAGAAGAACGCAGTTTGCAAACCACCGAAAGCAAACATATTGATAATCCAGATTACGCTAGGCGGAGTAATTGCAATTAAATATACTGCCAAGCCTAAGATTACAGTTGCTGCAAGGCTGAAGATACGAACTTTATCGTTAGCAAGTTCTTTGCCTTGAGAAGCCAAGTGGTTCATATATACGTCCTTGATAATAGAAGAGGACGCTGCGAGGAGCAGAGAAGATACGGTAGAAATGGTTGCCGCAATCGGACCGATGATGGTTACACCTGCCCAGAAGGGACCCATGCATTTTACGATAGTCAGCGGAGTAATATTATCAACGCTTCCACCGTAGCTTGCCAAAGTACCGGTGAGGATACCTTTACTGAGAACACCGATGATGGTTGCAACCAAAGTCATAGCACCGATTACTACAGTGCCGATAACGATTGCTTTGTGGAGAGCTTTAGTATTTTTAAAGCTGATACCACGTACAACGGATTGGGGCAATGCCAAAGTACAAATACCAACCAACATCCATTGGCTAATGTAAAGGGACATAGGCATTTTGCCACGGGAGAGAGGTTCAAGCATATCAGGATGATTGGTGCTGATGTGCTTCATAATATTATCGAAGCCACCGCCGGTTTCCATCATTGCACCGAAGAGTAGGCACATACCTGCAATCATTGCGATTGCGCAGAAGGAGTCGGTAATAGCAACGCCTTTGAAACCACCAATGGTGGTATAGAATACTACGATTAAACCGAAGAGGCTTAAACCTGTCAGGTAGGAATAGCCTGTAACTGCTTCAAACAGTTTTGCAGCGCCTACAAATTGAGCGACCATAGTTGCGCAGAAGAAACCTACGATTACGATGGCTGCAAAGTTTGCCAAGAAATTAGATTTGTAGCGAGCACGCAGAACGTCAATAACAGTTACTGCATCAATGCGACGGGCAATCATAGCAATTTTTTTGCCGAATACGCCCAACACAAGGAAGATTACTACAACTTGAACGATTGCCATGTATAACCAGCCATAACCGATTATCCACGCCATACCGGGACCGCCAACGAAAGTACTTAC
Source organism: Phascolarctobacterium sp. (assembly GCA_045123075.1). GTDB lineage: Bacteria > Bacillota > Negativicutes > Acidaminococcales > Acidaminococcaceae > JAHHUH01. Next base: position 13,484 of record JBGVIJ010000068.1, read on the forward strand.
GCTACTGTAAGTCGCTGCGGTAGTCATCGCTAAGACGAAGCCGCCTAAGGTACGTCCGCCAATGAAGTAATCTTTGGCAAAGTTCTTTTGGCGATCATCTTCTGATGATTTTTGTACGTATACGCTTATGCCAAGCATAAGCATAAGGAATGCTAAAACAGGAAGAAGATTGATGATGCTGCTCATTTGGTTTCCTCCTCGTCTAAGTCAAAGTCTACAAAGACTTTTTTTGTGAGGAATAGGGTTACCAGAACTGCAAAAATCCAAGTTCCCAAACAACCACCCCACACCCACAGAGGAGTATGTAAATAAGAGACATTTACATCTGCAAGGCCAAAGCCTGCAATCCACCAAAAGGCGATAACTGCGGCGGTGGCAAGTACTGTTGCCTTCGCTTCACGGTTAGCTTGGCGGAATTTATCGCTTCTTTTCATCGTGAAAAAAGCTCCCTTCAAAAGTGTACACGGTGCAAGGCACTCGCGTCGCTTTTATTTTGACATACTTTGGAAGAATTCGCAATATTTTTGTGTTATAATATAAGCTCAAAGGATGGTTGAATATGTATAATTTATTTACCCAATGGATAACTTTAAGTGTAATATTTTTCCTTGTAAATTACGCTTGTAACTTTATAGAGGTTGTAACTCTTGGTGGTCTTGTAGCAGGCTCTTTTATGATAGGAGCTTGGACTACTTTGGTAGAGCGTCTTGCGCAAAGACTACCGAATTTTACAGGTAAGGCCGGTGTTTGTGCGGCGGTACTTTTAGGTGTGCAAGCTTTAGGAAATTTATTACCCGGGTACAAAGTAGAAGCTAATGGTTCGTTGGTAGTGTTCTTTATAATTTACAGCGGACTTGCTATATTTATAGGAAAACTTTTGAATGAGAGGTATGAAGATGCAAATTAAATTGATTGCCAGCGACATGGATGATACTTTGTTAAATCACGATAATAAAATTTCTGAACGTAATGCCAATGCTATCCGCAGTGCGATTGAAAAAAACGTAATCTTTATGATTGCTACCGGTAGAATGTTCTGCTCCGCTCGCCCTTATGCTCTGGATTTGGGCTTGGACGTACCGCTGGTTACTTATAATGGTGCTCTCGTAAAAGGTGCGAAAAGTGGCGAAGTATTCTACGAACATAAACTGAATTACGATACTGCTCTCGAAGTGCTTGCGTACTGCAAAGAACATAAATACTACGCACAAGTTTATATTGGCGATGATATTCTCGTAGATAAAAAAGGTAAATGGTCTGACAAATACGCTGAGATTATTGGCGTGCCCATTACTGAAATTGGCGAAGCTGTTTACGAAATCAAAGAAGCTCCCTACAAAATTTTGGTAATGACCGAAACTGAAGACTTCCAACCTGCGTGGAAAGCTTTTGCTGAAAAATTTGCAGGCAAAATTGTAGTAACCAGTTCTAGAGATAACTTCCTTGAACTGATGGAACCCGGTGTTAATAAATGGGAAGCTGTTAAAGCTGTAGCTGAAAGCTACAAAATTAAACCGGAAGAAATTATGTGCATTGGCGATTCCAACAATGACCTTGCTATGATTAAAAACGCAGGTATTGGTGTTGCTGTGGGTAATGCTAAAGATAGCGTAAAGGAACACGCAAAAATTGTTACTGCTTCCAATAATGACGATGGCGTTGCTATGGTGGTGGAAGCTATTTTAACTCAACAGATGGATGTACCTGAAGAATAAGGATTAGTTATGGCGATTATTCCTATTTTTATCCCTCATGCAGGATGCCCGCACCAATGTGTTTTTTGCAACCAAAAGACTATTAGCGGACAAAAGACTGCGGCTTTAGAGGGAGCTAAGGAACAAATTAATAGATGGCTTGAGCGGATAAAACCTTCTGTAGAAAATGAAGCTGCCTTTTACGGCGGCTCCTTTACAGGTTTGGACATTACCCTGCAAAAAGAATTGCTTGCTTTGACGGACGAACTACTTGACCACAAAGTGATTGGTAGCGTGCGCCTTTCTACACGTCCTGATTATATTGACGAGGAGCGTTTAGAACTTTTACGTGCTCACGGAGTAAAGCTTGTAGAACTGGGAGTTCAGTCTTTAGATAATGAAGTTCTCACCGCCGCAGAACGTGGTCACACTGAAGAACAAGTTGTCAATGCAGTTGCATTGCTAAAAAATTACGGCTTCAAAGTTGGCGTACAACTGATGGTTGGTATGCCCAAGCAAGATTTTGCTAGCGTGAAAGCTACTGCAGAAAAAGTCCTCACTTTAAAACCGGACACTGCTCGTATTTACCCTTTGCTTGTAATCAAGGGAACACCTCTTGCAAAAAGCTATGAGGCTGGCGAATTTGAACCGCTCTCTTTAGAAGAAGCAGTGGAG
>JBGVIJ010000069.1:0-7569 GCA_045123075.1 Phascolarctobacterium sp.
CGGAGGTATCAGTACCACCACCGGGAGCTTTCGGGATAATTACAGTAATTTCTTTGTCAGCAGGATAAGCAGCTTTTTTAGCATCGCCACCGCAGCCTGCAACCATTACTGCCATAGTCAGCAATGCCATCAGAACTACAAGAATCTTTTTCATTCTAAGTACACTCCTTAAAAATTTTATACACACTCATTTTATTATATAAAGTTAATTAAAGCAATTCCTCACGAGAAATTTCTACGCAAGCAATATTCTTTCTGTTCCAAGTGTAGGTAATAACCAAGCCTTCATCACCTGCAATAATAGCTGGATAGGAGAATTCTCCAGGTTCACTTTCTAAATCGTAAAGCTTGTGCCAAGTTGCACCATTGTCTTCAGATTTGAAAAGACTTAAGGGAGAGCGCATGCCCCAATTTGCCTGCACAGGGTTACACACAAGGTACAGATTACCGTCAAAAGGTACTTTTACCAAGTCAAGCCCACTATTATTATTGGGAAGTTCAGTTTTATAAGCATCGCTCCAAGTTTTGCCATAGTCTGCACTATCAGCACGATACACGTAACCTTCACTACTACGCAGAAGCATGTGCACTCTGCCCTCCGCACTCTCCCACAAGCTTGGCTGAATAACTCCGCGTCCGTAGAAAGACTGCTCACTTACGGCAATGTTACTTTCTGCAGTCTTCTCCCCTGCTTTGTACGAAAGTCCTGCAATTTCGATAGGTGCAGATTTTTTCCAAGTAGCACAACCATCAGTACTTACATCTACAAAAGCAGACCATATGCCTTTTTCAATAGAACCACCTGCAACGACGGAACAGTTGCTTAAAGTAATAGGTTTATTACGAACGGGACCTCTGCCTCCGCTAACGTCATCTGCTACCATTTCACAGAGCTCATTCCAGGTTTTCCCATCATCTGAGGAAGTCATTATATAGGTTTGCCAATCGGAAATTTGTTGTCCTTCTTTATAGAAAAGGTGCAATTTGCCTTGCTCATTGTAAAAAAGTACAGGGTTCCAGTTAGCTTCGGCACCATCTGCCAATTTTATAGGAACAGTCCATTTACCAGCAAGCTTGCGGCTACTCCAAATAGCAACGTCTGCTTTGCCCTCGTGAGTACCACCAAACCAACAGCTTAATAAACCATCAGGAGTTTTGATAACAGTAGAAGCGTGGCAAAAATCTGTGGGCAATTCGTTAATTATAAATTCTTTTTTCATAGAAAGTCACCTATTCAACACTATTGTGTTTGAAAAAAAGAGCCTGCCCAATTGGACAAGCTCTTGTGTTTTCTGAAATTATTTACGGATACCGAGTTTAGCGATGATTGCGCGATAACGTTCGATATCTTTTTTCATCAGGTAGTTCAACAAACCACGACGTTTACCTACCATTTTCAGCAGGCCACGACGGGAGTGATGGTCTTTTTTGTGTTCTTTCAAGTGTTCGGTCAAGTATTTGATACGACCGGTCAATACAGCGATTTGTACTTCCGGAGAACCGGTGTCGCCTTCGTGACGTGCATTGTCAACGATAAGAGATTGTTTTGCTTCGCTAGTCAACATTGTTAGTTGCCTCCTAAAATTTTAAAATTCCCAAAGCATAGACGCCGTCGGAGTTGCGTACATCCAAGCCTCGGTTCACATACTGGATAAGTATATCACATCAATTAGTGTTCAAGCAAGTAGTTTTGTTAAATTTATAACAAATTTAGACAAGTTTCTTTGTCTTTCTTTAACTGTTCTACCAACGCATACACGCCAGCAAATTTTACTTCGCCACGAATACGCTCGATAAACGCAACGGTAATTTCCTTTCCATAAAGATTACCGTTAAAATCAAAGATATTTACCTCCAAGCGTGCTTCTTCCACATCGCCGAAGGTAGGGTTCTTACCAATATTGCCCATGCCCTTATAGCATTTATCGTCAATGTAAACATTCACTGCATAAACACCACCTGCGGGCACAGCAATCTTAGTAGATTCCAACGCTAAATTAGCTGTCGGAAAACCTATTGTATTTCCGCGTTGATTTCCAAGCACCACAGTTCCGCTTAAAGTATATGCTCGTCCTAACATATGTTGCGCCTTAGCCACTTCGCCAGCTGCAATCAAATGGCGGATTGCAGTACTACTGATAACTTCTTGGTTATCACTGACTAAAGGACGCACAATAAGCTTACAGTTATGTTCCTGCGCAAAAGCTGTCAGTGTTTGGATGTTTCCTGCACCCTTACTGCCAAAGGTAAAGTTTTCACCACAAACCAAGCAACTGAAATTCAGTACACTGAGTTTTTCTAAAAACTTTTCTGGAGATAAATTTGCCAAAGCTTCATCAAAGGTAATGTCTAACAGTAAATCAACACCCATTTCTTCAAAGCAGTCGAGCTTTTGTTCCTGAGTAAACAAGGCAACAGGCACAAGCTCCGGCTTAATTAAAGAAAGAGGATGATTGCTAAAGGTAAACACTGCCAGACAGTTTCCTTGCCGCTGTGCATACTCTTTAGCACTACCGATAACATCCTTGTGTCCTAAATGAAGACCGTCAAAAGTCCCCAAGGCAATAACACAGGGTTCAGTAAAAGTATGAAGTTGTTCTAAAGAACGAATTATCTTCATATTTATCCTTTCAACACGAAATTAAGATTCTATAGATTGCTTTTCTAAAGTTCTTTTTGCAAATACTTTATCTGCCTTTACTCTTTCTTCCACGCAAGTTCCAATTCCCAAAAACTCACCATCAGAAGCGCACAATACATATTGTCCTTCTGCAGTACCAGCAATGGTAGTGCGCACACCATTAGTAATGCGTGCAGCTTGATTGTCAGTAAGCACAAGTTTAGGCAAATGGTCTACTGCTGTTACAGGTTCTTCTACGCAAGAAGCAGGATCAGCAGCAATTTCTTGTAAAGTGTGGGATTCATTCAAGTGATAGCTACCCACTTGAGTGCGTAGCAAGAAGCTCATAGTTCCGCAAGTACCAAGAGCGGTGGCGATGTCTTCACCCAGCACGCGAATATAAGTGCCTTTGGAGCAGTCTACCGCTAAAGTTAAAGTAGTTGCAGTAAAATTGAGCAGTTCTAATTTATATACTTCAATATCACGTAGCTCACGCTCTACCTCTACGCCCTTACGAGCCAGTTGGTAAAGCTTTTGACCGTTAATCTTGATAGCAGAATACATGGGAGGTAATTGCTTTTGCTTTCCTAAAAAGCTTTGCAATACCTTTTGCAGAGTTTCCTCAGTAAATTCCGGTACAGGCATTTCTTTAACAACAGTACCGCTGTCATCGCCAGTATCAGTTTGTTTACCCAAGGTAACTTCTACTAAGTACTGCTTACGTCCTTCAACGGCAAATTCCAACAGACGAGTTGCAGTACCTGTAAAAACAGGAAGAACTCCTGCCGCATCAGGGTCAAGAGTTCCCCCATGTCCAACTTTTTTAGTGTTAAGAGCACGGCGCAGAAAAGCAATTACATCGTGGGAAGTCATTCCGGGAGGTTTTAATACATTAAAAATTCCATCGCTCATAATGCTTTACCCACTACAGCCAAAAGCTGTGCTTTTGCTTCTTCCACAGGTGCGTAAATAGTACAGCCTGCTGCTCTAAGGTGACCGCCACCGCCGAAGCTAAGCGCCACACTAGCCACGTCAACACTGCTGGAACGCATGCTAACGCGAGTTACTTCAGGCTCTACCGCCTTAAACATAATAGCCACTTCTACACCTTCGATATAACGAGGATAGGAAACGAAGCTATCTGTTTGGGCTTCTTTATCATACAAATCATTGGTAATGGTAATATGTGCAACCTTACCTTCGTAATCAAAGGTTAAGGAAGGCAACACCTTTGCCAAAAGCTCTGTAGTCTTACGGCTACGAACATCCAACATATCAGAGATTTCGTTAGGTTTCACACCATAATCTAACAGTTTGGCAGCGCGTTGCATAGTTTTGGAAGTAGTGTTGGAATAACGGAAGGAACCACAGTCAGTGGTAATTGCAGTGTAAAAATCAACTGCAATGGCTTCATCGTATTCCCAACCCATTGCCTCAAACAAATCGCACATAATTTCCCCTGCTGCTGCAGCTTCTGCATCAAGATACAGATAATCAGCAAATTCAGTGTTGGAAATATGGTGGTCAATATTAAGAAGCACAGGTGCTTTAACTACTTCATTGCAAATGCCTACTCTATCAAAAGAGCTAGCATCTACAACTACAAACAAGTCAGCCTCGACAATTACACCTGCTTCCGGTCTGCGCACTTTCTCGATACCGGGAATGAAGCTTAAGCTTTTGTTAATGTCATCATCAACAAAAACGATTACTTCCTTACCTTTTTGTTCTAAAAAACGTGCAAGTCCGAGAGCAGAACCTAAAGTATCACCGTCAGGGCTAACGTGGCAGCACAAAACAATCTTTTGTGCTGCCAGCAGCATATTACCTGTTTCGAGCAGATTAATCTTCTTGCTCATGGCTTTTGCCTTCTTCTTCTTTTTTAATCTTATCAAGAATGCTTTGGATGTGAGCGCTGTATTCCATAGAAGTATCCTTCACAAGAATCAGGTTGGGAGCAAAACGCAAACGAATACGTTTAGCGATTTCACTACGCATATAACCCAACGCTTTGTTCAGTGCTTTCCAGCATTCTTCGTGTTTATCTTCGGGGCCATACAAGCTTACGTAAACTTTTGCGATGCTCATATCGTCAGTAAGTTCTACACCGGTAATGGTAACGAACTGGATGCGAGAATCTTTTACGTCGAAAAGAAGCATATTGCTAATTTCGTGTTGGATAGCCTCTTGTACTTTTTCTACTCTTAGTCTAGCCATAATTCACCTGCTTGACTTTAGTCGATTTTAACTTCTTCCATGTTAAAGATTTCGAACTGGTCGCCTTCTTTAAGGTCACGGAATTTAAGCAAAGTAATACCGCATTCGTAGCCTTGGTTAACTTCTTTAACGTCATCTTTGAAGCGGCGCAAGGATTCGATTTCGCCTTCGTGTACTACAATACCGTCACGAATTACGCGAACTTTGGAATGGTTGGTAACTTTACCTTCAGTTACATAGCAACCTGCGATGAGCAGTTTGGAAATGGTAATCAATTGACGAACTTCTACGCGACCTTGGATAACTTCTTGGAATTTCGGAGCGAGCATACCTTTGATAGCTGCTTCTACGTCATTCAAAGCGTCATAAATTACGCGGTAAGTGCGTACGTCAACTTTTTCGGTTTCAGCTGCTTTACGAGCGTTTGCGTCAGGACGAACGTTAAAGCCGATGATGAGTGCGTTTGCTGCAGAAGCAAGCATAATGTCGGATTCAGCAATTGCGCCAACACCTGCGTGAACAACAACAACTTTAACTTCATCGTTTTTGATTTTTTCAAGGGAAGCTTTCAACGCTTCGATGGTACCTTGAACGTCAGCTTTAACTACGATGTTCAATTCTTTCAGTTCGCCTTCTTGGATACGTTGGAACAAGTCGTCCAAGGAAACTTTGGAATTGAGTTTCATTTCGTCTTCTTTACGTTTAGCAACGCGTTTTTCCGCTACGCTTCGTGCAGTTCTTTCATCGGTGGAGTCAAGAACGTCACCTGCACCGGGAACGTCGTTAAGACCGAGCACTTCGACAGGAGTGGACGGACCAGCTTTTTTAACTTTTTCGCCACGGTCGTTAACCATTGCACGTACTTTACCATAAGCAGTGCCGGCAACGATGGTGTCACCAACATGGAGGGTACCACGTTGTACCAATACGGTAGCAACAGGGCCACGACCTTTATCCAATTGTGCTTCGATAATGGTACCACGAGCAGGAAGGTTCGGGTTAGCTTTCAATTCTTGCATTTCAGCTACCAACAAAATCATTTCCAGCAAATCGCTGATACCCATTTTTTTATGTGCGGAAACGGGAACCATAATGGTATCGCCGCCCCAATCTTCAGGAATCAATTCATGTTCAGCCAATTGTTGCTTAACATGGTCCGGGTTTGCACCTTCGCGGTCCATTTTGTTAATAGCAACAATGATGGGCACTTTCGCTGCTTTAGCATGGTTGATTGCTTCGATGGTTTGCGGCATTACACCGTCATCTGCAGCAACAACGAGGATAGCAACGTCAGTTACTTGAGCACCACGAGCACGCATTGCGGTGAACGCTTCGTGACCGGGGGTATCAAGGAATACGATAGGTTTGCCTTGATGGCTAATTTTGTACGCACCGATGTGTTGGGTAATACCGCCAGCTTCGCGTGCAGTAACGTTGGTTTTACGGATTGCATCAAGCAAAGAAGTTTTACCATGGTCAACGTGACCCATTACGGTAATTACAGGCGGGCGCAATACACGTTTTTCCGGATCATCTTCTACTTCGGGAACTTCAGTAGGATCTTCGTCCGGAGCTTTTTGACCGATTTCTACACCAAATTCTTCACCAATAAGTTGAGCGGTTTCGAAATCGATGTCTTGGTTAATGGTAACCATCATACCCAGCATGAACAACGCTTTAATAACTTCGCTAACTTCGCGTTTAATCAAGGTTGCGAATTCTTTAACGTTGATGGTTTCGCCGATTTCTACAAAAGTAGGTCTAACGATTTCAGCAACCGGTTGATTGTTTTTCGGTTGCGGATTATTGGTAGGACGTTTTTTCATGTTCATTTGGTGACCAGGGCTACGGTTAGGACGGCTTTCCTTAGTAGCGTAGGAGCCTTTAACTTGTTGTTTGTCCTTATTGCGGTTTTTATCACGATCGCGGTTAGTAGCCTTGCTCGGTTTTACGCTGAGCATATCGAAAGCGGGTTCCGGACGGCTTTCACGACGCGGTTGTTGCGGACGGCTTTGTTGCGGACGATCGCCACCACGGTTATCGTTATTGGGGCGTTGGCCACCAGGTTGTTGACCTTTAGGACCTACAAAAATGCCACCTTGACGATTTTGTTGGGGACGTTGACCGCCTTGACCTTGACCTTGCGGACGTTGGCCGCTGTTGTTATTGCGGAAGCCACCTTGTTGTCCTTGACCTTGAGGACGTTGACCACCGTTGTTGTTACGGAAGCCACCTTGTTGGCCTTGGGGGCGTTGACCGCCTTGACCTTGACCTTGCGGACGTTGGCCACCGTTGTTGTTACGGAAGCCACCTTGTTGTCCTTGACCTTGCGGACGTTGACCACCTTGACGGTTTTCAAAATTACGGTTTTGTTGGGGTTGATTGTTTCTGTTACCTGCATTTTGTGCAGCTTGTCTCGGTTGCTCCTGCTTTTGAACAGGAACAGCTTGCTTCGGTTGTTCTTTCTTCACAGGCGCCTCCTGTTTTTTCGCAAATGCTTTAGTAATAATATCCATTTCTTTGGCATCTACGCCGCTGAAATTGGTTTTTTCGATATTGTTCTTTTTCAAAACATCAATGATTTCATTGCTGCTTTTGCCGATTTCCTTAGCAATTTCGTATATTCTTTTACCCATTCATCCACCTCCTGACAAAGTTTCATTGGGTGTTATTTCTTTAACATCTTAGCAAAATTGTTATCGGTAATTACCAGTGCAGTTCTCTTCGCCTTG
>JBGVIJ010000070.1:0-17558 GCA_045123075.1 Phascolarctobacterium sp.
AGCACGCACGCCAGCATCTGCTAAAGCGTCAATAATTACGAACGCATATCCCGGTCCACAACCACTAACCGCAGTAATTGCTTCCAAAGCACTTTCTGCAACAACTTCTACTTCACCGCAAGAGCCAAAGATTGCTTTAGCTACTTCCAGCATTTCGTCAGTAACATTTTCATCACCACAAATTGCAGTCATGCCTGCGCCTACTGCAAGGGGAGTGTTGGGCATAGTGCGGATAACCGGGAAGCCAGGAGCATAGCCATGCAGCATAGCCAAAGTTACGCTACCCATAATGGAAAGCACCCAAGCAGAGCTTTTGAATTCAGCAACCAAATCAGAGGTAATTGCTACAGGAGCAACTTGGGGTTTTACTGCAAAAATTACAAGATCTGCATTACGCACTGCTTCTTTATTATCGGTAGTAGCATTTACGCCGTAGGTTTCTTTTAAATAGCTGCAGCGTTCTGCGCCATGTTCACCTACGGCAATAGTTTCGCCTGCAACTAAACCGCTACCAATAATTCCTTTGATGATGGCTTCTGCCATAGCACCGCCACCGATGAAAGCAATTTTATTTAAATTTAATTTTTCCACGGTTGTTCACCCTTTTCATTATAGATGCTAATGCCTGCATCAATATCTACGTTTTTGGGAGCGCATACTAAAATGCTGCGACCAATCTTCTTCATGCTACCTTGTAAAGCATAAATAGTGCCACTGATAAAATCAGTCATACGCTTGGTAACAATGTTATCAGTATTTTCAAAGTTCACTACTACGGGTTGGTTGCCACGCAAGTAGTCTGCAATCTTTTGGGAATCGTCAAAAGTAGTAGGTTCAATAACAACTACACGCACTTGCTTATCAGCAATGGGCATAGCAACAGTTTTACCAGCAGGAGCAACAGGTTCTACAGCTTTTTCTGCATTCTTACGACTAAAGAAAGGACTAGCTTTTTTAGGAGCTTCCTCTTCTTTAGGTTCTTCCTTAGCCACTACAGGAGCAGCTTCTTCAACCTCTTCATCTTCAGCATTTTTCTTGCCAAAAAGACCAAAGCCAGTTTTCTTTTTAAACATCTCTTTTTTGGGAGCAGGTTCAAATTTAGGTTCAGGTTTTTCTACCTTTTCTGCCTTAGCAGGTTTCTTTTCTACGACCTCTTCTTCCTCCAAGATTTCGTCTTCGCTATCATCATATAAACCTAAAGCATCAACAATGCGTTCAATCAGTTTCATATTCTCACCAACCACTTCTTAAAATTTTAAACTATAGTCACGTTGACCAAAAAGAGCAGTGCCTACACGAACCATATTGGCACCCTCTTCAATGGCAACGGTGTAATCATTACTCATACCCATGGAAAGGCAATCCACTTCCGGATAAGCTTCCTTCAATCTACAGTAAGCACGGTAGCCTGCTGCAAATACAGGACGAGTTTCTTCAATATCACTGCAAGCTTGGGCAATAACCATCAAGCCACGCAAGCGAATATTTTTATATTCACCAAGCTTTTCCAAAGTAGCAAGGTACTCATCTTTAGTGAAGCCTGTCTTTTGTTCTTCCTTAGCAATGTTCAATTGCAAAAGCACGTCTTGAACTTTACCAATGCGAGCTGCTTCATCATTAATCAATGCCAGTAAACGCTCACTATCTATGGATTCAATCAAATCAAAAAGCTCTACGGCTTGACGAGCCTTGTTAGTTTGCAAATGACCAATCAAATGCCACTTGCCACCTGCAGGTAAAACTTCCTTTTTATGTTTTGCTTCCTGCACGCGATTTTCACCGATGCATTCCACACCTAAGGACAAAGCTTCTGTAATAACTTCCGGTGCATGATTTTTAGTAACAGCCACCAAAGTTACAGCATTGCCAGTTACCATTGCTTCCTTACGTTTTTGCAGGGAAGCTTCTATTTTTTCTTGTACTATTTTTAAATTATCTGCTAACACCTTTAGCCCTCCTGCACTAAATTTTGCATCATCGGACCTTCTGATGAATGTCTTTTAAACTAGAGTAAACCTACTTCTTCAATTTATAATTTTATCATATTTAAAGCTAACGTACAAATTAAAACAGCACTCTGTCAGAAACAGAGTGCTGCAAAATACAGTATAATTTTTCAAAACGAGTTAGAAGTACTGGATAGCTAGGCGGAACAAAATTGTGCAGCGATGGCGTACTAAGCGTACGTCGAACAAGCAATTTTTGTGACAACAACGCTAGACAGTGCTTATCACACGTTTTTGGGGGTGATTGCGTAAACGCGTACGGGCATACCGCTCGCACCTTCGATACGGGGCCAAGCAGCTACCAAAATTGCGCCTGCAGGAGCAACTTTGTCAAGATTGTTCAATACTTCGATTTGCAATTTTCCTTGTGCAAGTACATAGCGTTCGCAAGCCAAGTCGCCAGCTTCACAAGCAAGAGCGGAAGCATCGGTATCGAGAGTTTCGTGACCGTTTGCTGCAGCATTGCGTTCTTCATAAATGTATTTCAGAGCAGGCATGGACCAGCCGGGGAAGTTTTCACTGCCATCTTCTGCCATACCACAAATTGCATCCATGCTAGGCCAGTTTTTGCTCCAGTCAGTACGCAAAGCAACAAATGCACCGTCAGGAATAGCACCGTATTTAGCTTCATATTCTTTAATATCTTCAACAGTTACTGCGTAATGTACGTCTTCTTTTACTTTTTCAGTAACGTCGATAACGCACAAGGGGAACATCAATTGTTCTGCACCGTAATGTTCAGAAGTTTTGCCGTCTTTAATAAAGTGTGCAGGGAAGTCAATATGGGTACCAAACTGACCAGGGAATTTAAAAGTATGGATAACGCATTCCAACATCGGATTGCCCCAATCGTAGCAAACCTTGCCAAGTTCTACAGAACCTTCAGGAATACCACCCCAGTACGGGCTGTCATTGTTCAGAGAATGAGAAAGTTCTACCCATTCATATTCAGCTTTCATTTCGTTTAACATATCCCACAATTTGTAGCTCATGATTAATCCCCCTTGGTTATAAATTAATTTATAAAGAGTATATCATTTTCCAGTAAGCTTGTAAACATTTTGTTTTCCTCACAAAACCTTTTGTATGTAAAAACACTCCACCGTATAAACAGCAGAGTGTTTCTTTTTCTTACAGAACTTGTTGATTGTTAATAAATAATTGGAATTTAGTATTAAGCTTTTCGGCAGCTTTCTTGCATAAAAGCATACGCTCAATGAAAATTTCAAAGTATTCCATCACGCTACAGATATTAGTATCAATCTCAATGCGCAAGGTAATAATTTTAGCTTCCGCATCCACGGAAACCTCAGATTTAGTTACACCATAATTTACCCTATCGTGAATATCAAGAGCGATGGTTGCCTTGTCACGCACGCGAGTAGAACGTACATCGCATTTATCTGCAATAATCAACGCAGCAGCTACAGGATTCACCGGGAAAGCAGTGCTTTCGTCGTGATTACCAATGGCAGTGATAATTGTTGCAGTATCTTCCGGGTCGCAGTGCATATTATCAAGAATACGGAACGCCATAACCGCGCCACTTTGTGCGTGATCCTTACGATTAATTACGTTACCGATATCGTGCATAAAACCTGCAATCGCCGCTAGCTCTGCCTCACGTTCACCATAACCAAGCTTTAACAGAATATCTCTTGCAACCACGCCAACCTTAGTAACGTGAGCAAAGCTATGTTCCGTATAACCTAAAGAACGCAAAGATTCATCTGCCTTTTTAATATAGGTTCTAATAGTTTCGTTATTTTTAATCTCTTCAAAAGTAATACGCATGATTCAAATCCTTTAGTACAATTCACCGGGACGATAGCCTGCAGGAAGTTCCTCTTCTTCCAAGAATTTGAAGTTTTCATCTTCCAGGATGGGCAGGAACACCCAGTAAGGAATCTTGGTGAATTCTGCACAATAATCGTTTGCACCAAACCACTTGCCTTCTTTTGCACCTAAGTTCATACCGCGAGCAAATTTAGTACGGTTTGCGCAATCGTGAATTGCAATATCCCAGCCTTCTTCGTCAGCAATCTTCATCAGCTTCAAGGTCAGCTCTCTACTCCAAATGGGAGAAATATAACCTTGGCGGTAGATATACATGCTTTCGCCAGCGTAGTTTTCAATATTATTAGCGTTAAGGTGCAGCTCTGCGCAGTTAATGAAATCTACACCAGTTGCCAAAATACGGTCTTTCTTTTGGAAGAAGGTTTCGTAAAATTCCGGAGTCATGGGAGTTTCGATACCAACGTGTTTGATGTATTTTTTAGCAATGCCAATAGCTTCGATAACTTTGTCGTTGCAATTGGTTGCACCCAAATTAAAGCGCAATTCATCAAGGCCAGCTTCGCCCAAAGCTTTCAAATTTTCTTCGGTAGCAAGGGTACCGTTGGTGTACATATGTTGGTGAATACCAGCTTCGCTAAATTTACGGATAATGCTGTAGTATTTTTCAATTTCCATAAAGGGTTCAAGGTACACGTAAGAAATACCGGTAGGTTTTTCTTGTACGGAAAGCAATAAGTCAATATCGCGTTCATAATAGCGAGTACCGCCAATTTCCCACATACCTTCGCCAATGGGCATAATGTTTTCTAAATCACCATAGTTATAGCAGAACTTGCATTTAATATTGCATTTGTTAGTTTTGCGGATTGCGGTCAAGCCAGTACCAGTAAGACAGGAACGGCAACCACGAGCAAATTTATCAGCCTTGCCTACAAAATAGGTTCTGCCGTTAATGGATTGCAAACCTTTAATTTCGCTCAAAAGCTTTTCATTGCGTGCTTCAATAGCATCTTCAATTTGTGCAAAGGTAGCGTAAACAAGCTCCATTTGTTTCGGCATCAATTCTTCATCATCGGGAAGTTGAGCAAAAAATCTAAACCACATTAAGGCATCTTTCTTAGCAATTTTCAAAATGTATCATCCTTTCGCAAATAGTTATTTACTGTTTTTCTTACTTTTTCTACCATATTTGTTATCCAACAAGCATATAGTATCAAGATAATCTTTCTCTACATCACTAATAGTTTTAGCTTTATATTTTTTGAACTCAGTAGTAGCTTTTTCAATAGCTTGCTTATGACTTACACTACCGTTTCCTTGCAACAACTGTTCTCCGCTCATTGTCAGAATACGGTCTAAATGTTCAGCCCAATCTTTCATTGTCATTACTTGTTCTCGTTCAGCTTGTCTTTCTGCAAAATCAAGATAACCAGAAACAAGTTGTCCCATTGAACGTAATTCCTTTTCACTAAGATAATTCTTTGCAACAACAGCTTCTTTTAAAGTAGGTTGACTACCAGCAAATGTAGTTAAACCCATAAAATCTTTTTCAGCATCAGCTCTTGTATAAATAACTTCAGCAGCAGTTTGTCCATGAATAGCATAATGCATTTTGTTTTGAACTTTTTTAAAGAACATTATGGAAATTTCAGCTTTCGGGTCATAGTCAACACTAGTTGCATAAATTTCTAAAACCTGTCTATAAAAAACTTTCTCAGAAGCACGGATATCTCTAATGCGTTCAAGCAATTCTTTAAAATATCCGCCACCGCCAAGATTTTTAAGGCGTTCATCATCCATTGCAAAACCTTTTTTAAGATATTCTTTCAGAATATTTGTAGCCCAAATTCTGAATTGAACACCTCTTTGAGATTTTACACGATAACCAACAGAAATAATTACATCAAGATTGTAGTAATCAACCTGATAAACTTTTCCATCAGAAGCAGTTGTTGCAAAATTTGCAACAACTGCTTCTCTCATTAATTCTCCATCTTTAAACACATTTTTTATATGTCTAGAAATTGTAGACTTATCTCTCTGAAAAAGTTTTGCCATTTGATCAATAGATAGCCAAACAGTGTCACCATCAAAAGTAGTAGAAATTTTAGATAACCCATCTTCTGTTGTATAAATTATGATATTAGAATTTAATTCCAGCTCACTAATATTATTTTGCCAACTATATCGTTCTTTCATTTTTTCAAGTTGTTCTTGTGCATCTAAAACTTTACCATCTTCAACTTCTTTCTCTGATATTTCTAAATTATGGAGTACATTATTCAAGTCTTTCATAAAACCTCCATGCATTAAATTAGATTATAATTCCTTCTAAATGGTCACACTCATGTTGAATAATTTGTGCAGTAAAACCACTGAACTTGCTGCGTTGTTTACGCATTTTAATATCTTGGTATTCAACTTCAATGTTTTCATAACGAGTGCAAGCGCGTTCACCAATCAAAGAAAGGCAACCTTCTTCTGTTTCATAAGGCTTGTCCTTTTTAACGATTACAGGGTTGAACATTACCACATTAGTCTTACCAACATTGAATACAATAATTCGCTTACGCTCGCCAATCATATTCGCCGCCATGCCAACGCAACGGTCTGCATTGGCTTGCAGTGTGTCGAGCAAATCAATAGCAATATTTTTATCTTTTGCTGTTGCAGGCTCAGAAGGTTGAGCCAAGAACAGCACGTCTTTCATAATAGGCTTAATCATAAGTTACTCCATCCATCAAACCTTATTTTCTAATATCAGTTTCTACTTTTTTAATGTCTTCAGATTGGTCAATAGTCAAATCAAAATCGGTGAACATTTTGTTTTGCGGAAGCAACATTTGGAAAGCATTGGTATCGTCCCAAGTCAAATTTGCATCAACAATATTCAAACCCAAAATATGACCACCTCTAGTTTTGTCTTTAGAAATAAAGTGCATATGCCAACCAACTGCATTTAAGCTAGACATATAGGGCGGGCAATACAGACCAACGATGCTACCTTCTATATCTTTATAATCAAAGAAAGTTTGGTCATATTCCAAAACCTTTACCAAAGGTTTATAGGGTTCTTCTTGTGCACGTACGCTTCTAACATTCATTTCTTTGAACAAGCCATCAATGCGAATCATGTAGAAGCGATTTTTGCCTCTTTCTTCAACAAGCTTATTTAATTCACCACAAAGCTCCTTATAATCAACAACATTTTTAAGGTTCTTAGTTTTATCAGCATCTAAATAAGTAACATTGGAAAAAGGAATGGTCTCTTTGTTAGAAACAACCTCTACGCTACCGTCACCCGCTGCTCGGTAAACTACGCCATCAAGCATAATCAGTTCGCCATTTAATCTATCAAAGGTACCAATACCAATATTGCCATGGCGTTTTAATTCTTTAACTGTCACGTTACCGTTATAGTCGCCGAAGGTAAGGCCTTGTAAAAGAGATACTTGAAAAATTGTATCTCCATCTTTACGACCAGCCTCAACAGAATCCGGGTTACCACATACCCCCATGATAATTGCAATAAATAACACAAAGTAAGTGCAGATTGCTTTTTTCATAACAACATCTCCATTCAGAGTGTATTCAGCATTATTAATATTCTTTAGGAAATTACGCTTATTCACGTACTAAAAGTGCTACAGTTTCTACGTGGCTAGTGAAGGCAAACATATCAACAGGTTGAGCGATTGCGCCTTTATAACCATTTTGTTCCAAGTACGCCATATCGCGTGCCAAAGAAGCAGGATTGCAGGAAACGTACACAATGCGTTCCGGTTTAACTTTGCAGATTGCTGCAAGTACACGTTCTTCACAACCAGCGCGGGGCGGGTCAAGCATAATTACGTCAGGAGAAACACCGATTTCCAAAAGTGCAGGCAGTTCTACGGCAGCGTCACCCAAGATGAATTCTGCATTGGAACAACCGTTAGCAACTGCATTTTTCTTAGCATCTTCGATAGCAGGAGCAACGATTTCGATACCGTAAACCTTTTGTGCGTGTTTTGCCATATACAGAGAGATTGTACCAGTACCGCAATAAACGTCAACAACGGTTTCCTTGCCAGTAAGTGCAGCGTATTCCAAAGCTTTGTTATAAAGCTTTTCTGCTTGCTCGCTATTTACTTGGAAAAAAGATTGAGCAGATACGTTAAAGCTTAAAGCACCCAAGCTATCTTTAATATTGGGTTTACCATAAATCACGCGAGTCTTGTTACCCATGATGATATTGGTAGGTTTCTTATTGATATTTTGGATAACACTTACCAAACCAGGTACGTCTTGTACCAAAATGTCGATAAGCTCTTTTTTATTGGGAATATCATAAGCAGAAGTAATGAGTACTGCCATAACTTCACCACTGTGTACGCCAACGCGGCTCATTACGTGACGAACTAAACCTTTGCCAGTTTTTTCATCATAGGCAGTTACGTTGAATTTTTGCATCCATTTACGCACAGCAACAAGAACTTGGTTGTTTGCTTCTTTTTGAATCAAGCAGCCTTCGGTATCTATAACGCTATGAGTTGCAGTTGCGTAACAACCAATTTCGATTTTGCCTTCTGCACCCATTGCTGCAGGGAACTGCATTTTATTGCGATAGTTCCAGGGATTAGTGCAAGCCATTACAGGCAAAACTTCTGTATCTAAATGACCAATACGAGTAAGTGCATCGCGAACTTGTTGTTCTTTCATTTTTAATTGACCTGCGTAGGATAAATGTTGCAATTGGCAACCACCACATTGTTTATAAACGGGGCAAGCAGGTTCTACACGTTCTGCAGAAGGCACAAGGATTTCTTCAATTCTTGCACTTGCATAGTTTTTCTTAACCAGAACTACTTTTGCTTTAATAGTTTCGGTAGGCAACGCACCGGGCACGAAAACAGTAAAGCCTTGGTATTTGCCAACACCTTCACCACTGCTTCCTAAACCGGTAATATTTATCTCTATAAGTTCACCCTTTTGCACGGGAATGTTTGCTTTCATAATGCACACCTCTCCATTTTAAAGATACTTAAATTATAACATAAAAAAGCACTCTGGTCTAAACCAGAGTGCTTTAAGAATATCTTAGTAGTTTACAGCGCGGATTACGAAGTAGCCTTGCGGATGGTCGCAAACGGGGCATTTTTCCGGAGCTTTTTCGCTTACAACGATTTTACCGCAGTTGGTGCAAATCCAAACTTGTTTTTCTTCACGTTTGAATACGCGGTCATTTTCAATGTTAGCGAGCAGAGCGCGATATCTTTCTTCATGTTCTTTTTCAATTTTGCCAACTTCTTCGAAGAGTCTTGCCAAGTTGTCGAATCCTTCTTCTTTAGCAGTTTTAGCAAATTCAGCGTACATTTCGGTCCATTCGTAGTTTTCACCTGCAGCAGCATCTTTCAAGTTTTCGATGGTGCTAGGAATTTTACCGCCATGCAAAGCTTTGAACCACAATTTAGCGTGTTCTTTTTCGTTACCGGAAGTTTCTTCAAAAATTGCAGAGATTTGGTTGTAACCTTCTTTTTTAGCTGCGCTAGCATAGTAGCCATATTTTACTCTTGCTTGGGATTCGCCAGCAAATGCAGTCCACAAGTTTTGTTCAGTTTTAGTGCCTTTCAATTCCATTTTAAATTCCTCCTCTAGAAACTTATTTGCGACCTATAGAGGTCTTAATAACAAATTTATTATTTAGCTTCTGCCGCTTTATGCTTTTGGCATTCGGGGCACAAACCGCTAAATACAATACCGTGATGTTCCATCTTGAAACCAGTAGCATTTGCCAATTTATCGTCCAAGTCATGGAAGTAATCAAAATTTTCAACATTCATGAATTTACCACAATGAGTGCATTTGATGTGGTAATGTCTTGCTAAAATATGGTCAAAACGATCAGCACCACTGGGTACGGAAACCTTACCAAGCAAACCGCTCTCAACCAAAGAGTTCAGGTTGCGGTACACAGTTCCCTTACTAATATCAGGATATTCCATGGTAATACGATCATACACTTCTTCAGCAGTAGGATGATCTGCCAAAAAACGTACAGCCGCAATAACCAGCTGTCTTTGAATAGTATTTCTTTTAGCCATTTGCACCATCCTTTATAAAAACAGTTCCTAATTAGAATTATACAAACAACCATTAAAAAGTCAAGAGAAATACTATGGAAAGAACTAACTCCTTAGATTACAAAACAACTACCTTTTGGGCGTTAGTCCTTGCCGGCAAGCTCATGGTCATCATGTTATACCACACAACCAACTCATCCCCCGCTTTTATGGAGGTATAATCCTTGCAAGCCTTTTTATCGATGGTTGCAATTAAATTATGGTTGGTGTCTATTACAATTACATAGCTTCCATCTTCAGACAAGGTTACTTCATCAACTTTAAAGTATTTGCCCTGCTTTTCGTCGTTAGCGCCTAAAACAATGGCATAGCTTACAGTTTGCGCAGGAATACTTCTAGTCATTTTAGGTGAATGGTAAACGGTAACTTCTTTGCCAACTTTAAAGCTGCTTAATTTTTTTGCTTTACCATTTTTACCGTTCAAAATATAAGTTTCATCGGTAATCACTGCAGCAATAATGTTGTGCTCGCCTTTTACCACTACCATATTTTCATTTACTTCAATAATCTTACCAGTAGTAAAAAGCACTTCTTGTACCGCCTGAGGTTGGCATGCCTTAGTTACAGACACTTCTTTATTTTCAACATTGTTTGCATTTGCAACTGCGCCGCCTGCCATAAGCATGGTAGCACAAGAAGCTAATACAAAAATTTTCTTAAACATTTTCATAAGCGTTTCCTCCTAAACTTTTCTTAGACATCAGCTTAACAAAAAATTATGTCCAAAAATTGTCAAGCAGGTTAAATTTTAAGACAAATTATTTATGAGTGTAAGCAATCGCCAAGGTGGAGAGCAAACCAGCTGCTTTCCAGAGGCATGCTTCGTTAAAATCAAAATGGCTATTGTGGTGACCTGCAGCAATGGTAGCACCGTACATCATATAAAGAGCACGTCCGCCTTTTTGTTGCACGCGTTCCATAAAGTAAGCGCAGTCTTCACTGCCACCCATATCCATATAATCAATGATTTCGTTGTATTGACCAGAAGCTTTGGCAATTTCTGCAACTTCTTTGCCAAGTTCAAAATCTGCTACGCAAGCAGGAGCACTACCAGCTTTAGTAATGGTTACGCTTACATCGTACAAATCTGCAGCAGCTTGCAGCATACGTTTAGCTTCGCCAACCATAAATTCGTTGATTTCGGTAGTTGCACCACGGGTTTCCATTTTCAAAACTGCGATGTCAGGCAGTACGTTACGACCAGTGCCAGCATTAAGCACGCCAACGTTGATGCGGGAAGCACCTTTACCGTGACGAGAAATGCTGTGCAAGGAAATACTTGCTTGCGCTGCTGCAAGGAGTGCGTTCTTGCCATCTTGGGGAGCAAGGCCTGCATGAGCAGATACGCCTTTATAAACAGCATCAAGTTTAGTGGTAGCAAGGAAGCCATCGGTCAAGCAAACAAGGCTGTCATCAGTAGTTGCTTTGAAAGCAATGTGACCGCCAAAGAAATAATCAATGTCATCTGCCACGCCTGCATTAATCATAGCGTAAGCACCACGCACGCCTTCTTCCGCAGGTTGGAAAATAAGTTTAACTTTGCCAACCAGTTCTTCCTTATGCGCCATCAAAAGTTTTGCCACAGCCAAGCCAACAGAAACGTGACCATCGTGACCGCAAGCGTGCATAGCGTTAACGTGACAAGAATTAAAGCCTTCTTGTTGCGGGCGGTGTTCTGCGCCATCATATTCTTCTACATCGTTGCAGTCCATGTCAAAACGGAAGCCAACCGTTTTACCGGGTTTGCCAGTATCAAGCACTGCAACTACACCGGTTTTGCCGCCTGCCATTTTAGCAACAAGCTCTGCATCTGCGCCTTCGCTAATTGCGCGAGCCATATATTTTTCTAAATCAACGCTACTAGGCACGCCCATCATGGAAGCTTCGTCCACAACATCAGCGCCGTAAGTAACAGCATAACCTAATTTTTCCAGTTCTTTAATTACGAAGCTAGCAGTTCTAAATTCAGTCCAACCAGTTTCAGGATGTTTATGTAAATCTCTGCGGATTGCAACTAATTCTTCTTGCAAACCTTGTGCAGATTGCCAAATTTTTTCCATTGTTAACCTCCATTTAAGCAAACAGTACCATTTGGTCATCATCAAGGGGCAAATACAAAGTGTTTTCTACCTTGCGATTTTGCGCATTAACCCAGGTACCACATTTAGGACAATTCATTTCAGAAGAAGGCAATGCCCAAGCTAGCTTCTTACCGCATTTAGGACAAACAAACTCCACTTGAAGCAAACCGCTATGATGTTGTTTCTTTCTCATGGCGCCGCCACCTTTCCTAAATTATCACATCTTTATTATTAGACAAGAGCACACATTTTTCCTCTACAACATTCGACAAACTCAGCAAAATGTTTTATCATAGATATATCAATTATAAAGCGAGGTAGATTGTATGAACATTACTGCTGCTGATTTTGAAAAGCTTGGCTTCTGGGAAGATGATACCCCCGAAGAAAAAATAACTGTGTACGGTATGGACTTTGACGATGCCTACATCATGCTCACTGATGATTTAGGCAAAACTCCTTGTGACAGCAAAAAGTCCATCGTAGTTGCTGCTTACAATGACGACGACTGCTTCCTTTGGGGCAAAGAACTTAAAGACTTCGCTGCTCTGCAAGAACTGTGTGCGAAACATCCTGCTAACAGTAACGAACTGCTTCAAGCTTTGGAAGAGTACACCATCGTAGAAAAATAATAATGAAATTAAAGGCACACTAGCTAAAGTTCTAAATGAGCTCTTTACAGTGTGCCTTATTTTATTTAAGAGCTGGCAAATTACAGAATGATTTTGCCAATGCCTTTTTCGATAATAATTTTGGTGCCGTATTCGTCGCACAAGCCTTGCAGTTCTTGCAAAATACGAGTACCGTTTTCTTCATTTGCCAGTTCCGGACGACCTTTACGAGAACGAGTTTTATCCAATCCCAAGGTAGTAGGATACAGCAATACTTCTTTAATTACGTTATCTTCAATGTTGAATTTAACAATTACAGATTCCAACGCCAAACGATCAAGCATCAAGCCTTTGGTATCGTTTTCACTGCGAGCAGCAAAAGCTTCAGAAACAGGAGCGAAGCTATCTACACCATATTTTTCGTAGAATTCAGGCGGTTGACATTCTACAGAATCGTTTTGCAGGAAGAAGTCGCCCAAGGAATAGAAAATAGGCTTGCCTTTGTAAATTTCAATGCCACGCAAAATGTGAGGACCATGTCCCAAGAAAGCATCTGCACCTGCATCAATGCAAGCACGAGCATAATCGTGCATAAAAGCAGCTGCCTTTTGTTTATCAGTACCACGCATTTCATGACCGTGATGACTTACGAGAACGGTGTCTGCTTGTCTACGAGCATCTTTTACGTAAGAGATAATACGGTCTAAATCGCGTTGGTTACAGAAGGTACCAGTACCGTGTTCGCCAACATCAAATTTAGCATTACCTACAGAATAGTATTTAGACGGTTTGAGGAAGCCTTCACGAGTCAAAAGATTAGTGTTAGCGTTAACAAAAGTTTTTTCAACAATGTTTTTCAAAGTTTCCAACTCTTCTGCAGAAACATAGTTAACAGAATCAAAGCGCAACATATTCATACCGGGGCGACCAATATTAGTACCGCTAGGATTGCTGGCAATGTTCCAGTTAGGGCCGGAAGAACAGGTGCTGATAAAACCAACTCTGCCTTCAGGAGTATCTAAATATTTAGGCATGCTTGCTTCGGTAAGGTTGTTACCAATACCTGCGTAAGTAAATCCTTTAGCATTTAAATGCTCAATGGTTTTCTTCAAGCCTTCTTGGCCATAGTCAAGAGAATGGTTGGTAGCAGTTGCCAAAAGGTTAAAGCCAAGCCATTTTAAATCATCTAAAGCAGCAGGACGACCTGCAGCCCAAGTACCACCACTTTCGGAAGCAGGATAAACTTCAAAATCGTGAATTTGCATTTCTAAATTTACGAAACGCACATCAGCATCAGCAATCAACTCTTTAATTGCAAGTGCACTTTTATCTTCCGGGTGAATTCTTTGTACTAACATGAAGTCGCCAACAGCAGCAACGGAAAACTTTGCCATAATAAAACCTCCTAAAAATTCAAATATATACAAATAATCCACCTTGCCAGGAAAACAAGGTGGATTTTTTATTTTGAATTAGAATACCAAGAGAACCATACCAACGATCAACGCAAGAACGATACCCAAAGCGTTACGTTTGCAAACTTCCATCGGGTCTACGCCTGCAATACCAGCGCAGATAATGGTAGCACCAGCAATCGGGGAAATGGTACGACCAAGAGTACCACCTAATGCAGCCATGGTACCCATGTTGATGGTGTTAAGACCAAATTCAACAGCATGCGGAGTTACGGATTCGTTGAACGCAACAGTTGCAGCGTCGCCACTACCGGAGATAAGCGCCAAAAGGAACGGACCAACCGCAGAAGCGATTTTAACGATACCGCTGGAATTGAGCATCCAGTTGATGAGCGCTTTAATCAAGCCAAGAGCATTCAAGCCAGCTACGAAAACGCCTACGGAAATGATGATACCGATGATGTTTGCATAAGCATCGCCCATGCCATCGAAGAAGGATTTGGTCAATTTAACCGGACTTTTGCGAGTTGCAGCCAAAGCAGCAATAGCACCGATAATCATAGCTTGGGGAACACCCATTTTGAAAGCAGGAACTACTTTAGTGTTACCCAAAACCAAGATGATGATAGGAAGCAACGGCATCAAAGCATAAAGGGGATTTACGCTCAAATCTTCGTTAGTAACTTCACCTTCAGCAGGAACATAGCCTTTGTTTTCTTTCAAGAAGAGAGCAACAACGGTCAAAGTAACAGCAGCAACGATAACGCCAGCAACGGTAGCAGGCATATGAGTTGCAATAACTTCAGGAATGCCAACGCCAGCTAATTTAGCAACTACGCCGTTATGCAAAAGACCAGGGTTCAACATAGAACCATAAGTACCGGATTTAACAGCAGCAGCAGCCATAGCAGGATGAACGCCTGCGGACATCATGATAGGAATAAAAATTACGCCTACAGCAGCACTGCAGCCTGCAGCACTGGGGATAGCGATGTTAACGATAAAAGTAGCAAGAGTTGCACCGGGGATGAGCAAGAAGCCCATTTTTTTCAAAACTTTACCAATAGCAACAACCAAGTGTTTATCGCAACCAGTGTATTTCATGCACCAAGCAAAACCCATGCAAGAACAAACAGAAGTAATCAAGCCTGCGCTAGTCATACTTTTAGCGAAAGCGTCAAGCGCCGCCATCGGTTTACCACCCAAGCAGCACATCAAAATACCAGCAGCAATCAAAACCATTCTGGATTCATGGCGTTTCAAAAGCAACCAAATTACGCCCAGAACGACTGCTACGCCCAACATAATCATCATAATAAATTCCCTCCAACTTAAAATTTTGCTATACCATTATAAAATAAAAACCGATGGATTTATACATCCACCGGTTAAGTATACAAAATACTTTAGTTAAGAGAATCGTGTCTTCTCGTTCTTATTTACAATACGTCTTTTCAAACCTTGCTAACGTATCTACAAGCCTTGTGTCTAAAAAATTCAGGGCTTGTTCTGCTATATCAGAAGGCACTCCGTAATAAGCGCCCGCAATCGCACCAGTCATAGCTCCTATAGTATCGCTATCACCACCAATAGAAATTGCATTACGGATTGCATCTTCAAAACTTGTAGCTTCAAAAAAGGCTTGCAAAGCTTGCGGTACGCTTCCTTGGCAAGTTACGTCAAAATCATAATCAGCACGAATTTCATCAAGAGTGAAATCAAGAGCGTAATAATTTTGTGTAATATACTCTCTAATTTTCTCTTTGCTTGTTCCGTGTAACGCAAGATAAGTAGCAACTGCAATCGCTTCTGCCCCTTTCAACCCTTCCGGATGATTGTGAGTAACTTCCGTTACAGATTTAGATAGAAGCTTCACTTCTTCCAAAGAATTAGCAGCGTAAGCACAACCACTTACTCTCATACCAGAACCATTCCCAAAACTGTTGTAGGGTTGCGGGTTATTACTAATAAACCATTTCGTAAACATCCCACCGTACCCAGCAGAAGGGAAAACTCTACCATATATCTTCAACCAATGCGTAGCTTGCTTTCCTAAATCAGAAAAATCTTCTTTACTTTGAAGCAAGGCTTCACAAATCGCAAGTGTCATCACGCTATCATCCGTAAAACGACAGGCAGGTTTTACGAACAGCTCAAAATCTTTAGTTTTTTGATTGTTCCATTCAAATCGTGAACCTACAATGTCACCAACAATTGCTCCGAGCATATCATTACTCCTTTAAACTTTTGCTACATAGTTCTTCAGAAAAAAATTTTTCTCCTGCATTGCCATTTTTGCTTTCTCAGTTGTATTTATAGAGTGAGATTTCTTTTTTACTCTCTTCTTTTATTAAATTTTCTTCTCTCTTTTTTTCTTTGCCGTATCAAGCAAAACTGAAAGTTTTGCATCCTTATTCTAAAGAGTGTAGTAACTTAGAGTTATGTAGATTAGCAATTAATGTATGTAATTGGATTCTGTGCGCTTTGGTTTAATTTCAAACCAACTATAGATTTTCCATCATACTCTGAAACCTTTACTTGATTTTTATTCTCAAAATCTTCATCTACAAAGAAAATACGATTCTCTAATCGTTCAGTCACAACATCAACATGTTTAGGCTTTTTATCTAATGCATCTTTGCACCTATACCATTTAGTAGGTTTATAAACTGCAACAATCAAAGAATTATAAACACCAAAAACATAATCTACAACTTGAACTCTTTTTAAAGATGCTCTCCACACACCACGAACTACATCATAAAGTTCTTCTTTAGTCATATTTCTTTTGAACAATTTATTGATTTTTATAACAAGAACCTTATGGTGTATATCTTCTTTGTTCAATGCTTCTGCACCATATATTCGTTCAAATTCCTCAACAGTCAATACTTCAGATGAATGGTGCCCTGATATGACATTAGTAAGGTTAACATCACATATATAATTAAAAATATTAATCAAAGAAGCTTCGGCAGCATAAGCCTCTTTTTCAGATAAGTTGCTATTAATGATTATTCTTTTAACTGTTTTCCCTTCGGCAACGATTTCAGAAATAGTTTTCAGTTTTAATTTTTCGCTATCAGAATTATTTAAACTCTCTTTTTCATGCTCAAATACTCTATTCCCTGTTCCCTTGCCAATATAAAAAATTTTATCAGTTCTTGGGTCAATCAATCCATAAACATAAAACTCCCCTAATGCCAACAGACTTTTTTCTGAAAATCTTTCCATATCCTCACCCATTCCACTAACTTTTATGTCTTATTTCTTCACTGAAAACTTTTTTCCTGCATTTAAACAAAAACTAAATAAACGCTGTATAGCTTTTAGTGAAACGATTGTGACGAGTAGCAACAACATAATCGAGAAAAATATCGTTAAGCCACATCCTGAGCTGTAATTTTTAAAACATTGCCCACATCTGCGAAGCGAATATGTGGGCAACGATATTTTTAACTAAAATGTTGCGTCAGGAGTCACTGTTGAACTAAAGCTATACAGCGTTTTGTTAATTACTGTGTTT